>NZ_CP073747.1:0-300000 GCF_024398015.1 Kordiimonas sp. SCSIO 12610 | reverse complement strand
ACCCCGCTATTTTAGTGGGGTTTTTTGTACTATGTCCGCGCTACAATCGTACCCTTTTTTCTTTAGAAACACACACCGTGACACAGCCTGATCCAATGAAGCGATGGGTCCATATGTCACCAGAAACTGACCAGACTGGGTTTGAACCACCTTCTGTTCTAAATCTTCCAAATACGCACCAACATCTTGTTCCAGAAGTGCTTTATAGGAAGGTAGTCGATCATTGCTGTGTGAAAACCCAACATTTATCTGCCATGGCTTATGATCGTCAGCAGGTGCCAAGTCACCGGCAGCAGTCGCGATTGCATCAAAAATCAATTCAATTTCCAAAGGCGTCGCTTCAAATCCTTCTGCACGAAGGTTATCTGCATATAGGCGCGCACGGTGACGGGCTTCGAATGATAAATCTGATGCCATCAAAACTTCACTCGCTTTGGCTTCTCCATGACCGAGCTCGCTGGCACGCCAAATTAATCCATAACCACGTATTGGGTCTGGTCCTAAGCCACCATCACCGTTCCAATAAACCGTACCCAATAGGTATTGAGCTTCTGCATCATCTATGAGCGCTTGGTCCTGCCAAATTTTAATAGCTTCATCTTCCTCGGAGGCGGTTCGGTTTGGTTTAAAAAATAGAAGATTCGCTAAAATCATGCCGGCACGCTTGTGACCAAGTTCATTGGACAAACGATAATACATAGTGGCAACTTCATCTGACTTTTCACCTTGAATTCCAAGACGATGAATTTGCCCAAGATGGAAATATGCTTCCGCGCTACCCGAGTTTCCTAATGCACGGAGGGTTTCAGAACCTTCATTAAAAGACCCTTGCCTGATCATGATCAGCGCATGATTTACATCTGCCGCTTGCACATTCACCTTTGACTGCTGAATTTTGGGCTCAAACGCCAAAAGAGCACTTGAATACGCGGCGGCAAGACAAACCAATCCCGCTATTCCACCTATAGTTTTTTTTATACTAACGTTCATTTTTAAAGCCCCTGAGCGTGACTTTACTCTAAATTTAATAAATTGCTAGTAAAACACCCTTTGGGCATTAAAGGTTCATTCATAACTAGCGTTTATCCTAGGTGGTATATGTGAAAAAAGATTCGGGCTTAACAATCGAATCAAGCAAGAAACAGGCAAAACAAGACAGGCATGATGATGAAATTACTCTCTCTTAATAATGCACGTATTCTATTATTGAGCACAAGCATTTTGGCTATTGGTGCCTGTAGTATGCAAAGCAGTAATACTCTTGATGACCTGAAGTTACCCTATTCAAAATCCTTAACCTTTCAGGACAGCCAAAACCCTGATGGCGGTATCAAAGCCGTTGCAGACAACCTTGTCGAAAGCGGTCAGATAGAGGCTGCTATTCCTCTTTATCGTTCCTTGGCTGCAAGCTCTAGCACTCCGGAAAATCTGTATTCCCTCGGCGAAACCTTGTCAAAACTCGGTGCGCACGAAGAAGCTGCCAAGGTATATTCCAAAGCACTTGATAAAGATGCGTCACATGCACCAGCATGGTACGGTGTTGGTCGCTCATGGCTTGCCCTTGGAAGGTTTGACGAAGCCCTTGCTGCCTTTAGTGAAGCCAGCAATTACGGGGAAAGTCGTGCGAGCTCTGGTCGCGGTATTGCACTTGCTGCACTCGGCCAAACAGAGGCCGCTTTAAGTGCGTTTGAATACACCAGTGACACAACAAGCCTGTCGAATAAAGCGCTCGTACTTGCGGCAAGCGGTCAAGCAGAAGCGGCGATTGAATTATTGGAGCCGATCATCGCAAGCGGGGGAAGTCCTCGTGACAGACAAAACCTTTCTATGGCTTACCTAATGGCGGACAGAGAAGGTGATGCTTTCCGCCTTGCTCGTCTTGACCTTGACCCAGCAAGTGTTCAGGAAACATTTACATTTTACCGCACAATTATGAGCATGCCAGCCAACCAACGCATGCGCGCGCTTGTAACCGGTACAATTGACCCTGAATGGACATCAAGCGAAGCCGGTAATCTTGTTGTTGTGGATACCGAGGACAGACAAGAAGCGGCAAAACGTATAATTGCAGACGAGCCGGAACCAGAACCAGTGCCAGAGCCAGAACCCACTCCGGAGCCTGAGCCCGAACCTGAGCCAGAAGAAGATCGCTCAAACTATGAGCTCACAACAATCCCACCGCTTGTTGAGCCAGATGGTTGGGCCCTACAGATTGGTGCCTACAGAACCATTAAAAATCTAATGCGTGGCTGGACCATTTTGTATCGCCAAAGCGGCGATATCTTGAAAGATATCCCACCGCGCAGATCAGAAGTGGATCACGGAAACAATGAAGATGGTCCAAAAGGATTTTACTATCGCCTGAATGCGGGCCCGCTTAAATCTATCGCGCATGCACGTGAAATCTGTGCTGCCCTGAAAGAACGAGGCACCGATTGTTGGATCAGGCCACCTGAGCCAACAGAGGGCAAACTACCCTCACAAGATAGTTCAGAATAAAACAGTAAAACGGGAATATTTGACAAGAATATTCCCGTTTTCTCTTGAACACACATTCACGATCCCCACATTATAGTTCTGTTGCCAATTTTGGAACATTAAGACCAAGAATAGTCACATTATCATCGCCTATTGTGGGGAGAGCTCTATGACACGCATGTCAGTATTCAATAGTCCATTTTTACTGGGTTTCGATCAACTCGAAGAATTAATGGACAGCGTTAGCAAAAGCGCTAACGAAGGCTACCCCCCGTATAACATAGAGCATATCAATGAAAATATGATCCGCATTTCGCTGGCTGTCGCTGGGTTCTCAGAAAATGACCTGGAGATTACCATTGAAAATAATCAAATGCTTATCCGCGGCAAAAGACAAGCAGAACCGGAACGCGCATATTTGCATAGAGGCATAGCAGCCCGCCAATTCATGAGAAAATTTGTATTGGCCGACGGCATGGATGTTGAAGATGCTTATCTGGAAAATGGCCTATTGCATATTAATTTGCTTAGACCTGAACCAGAAATCTCAGTGCGAACCATAAAAATCCGATCATAAGTTTTTACCGTTCCCCCAACAATCATCGGGACCCATTTCATGCAGCAAGCACAAACCTGCTTAAATGTAAACACAAGAGGTGTTGGGTTATATGAGATCACTGCTCACGTTGAGGCATGGTTGCAACCTCAGTCGGTTGTAACGGGCATGCTAACCCTCTTTATCCAACATACAAGCGCATCCCTGACGGTGCAGGAGAATGCTGACCCCGATGTGCAATACGACCTTACGGATGCGCTTGATCGCTTAGCACCTCAGGACATTACGCTCTATAGGCATAGCTCCGAAGGGCCAGATGACATGCCCGCGCATATCAAAGCTGCATTGACAGACGTATCGCTGAATATACCCATAGTGAATGGCCGTTTAGGGTTGGGAACCTGGCAAGGCATTTATGTGGCCGAACACCGAAAATCCGGCCACACCAGAAATATTATATGTCATCTGATCGGTGAATGACCGTAATCAGAAATCATAGGAAACGCTGACACGGCTGATTGTATCGAAGGAAGATGTATTCTCTGGCACCGGAGAGTCGTAATTTGCTTCAAACGACAATCTAAGTGCCAAACTATCTGTTAGCTTTGTCGAAACCTGCGCCACATTGCGAAGCGACGTAAATTCAGTACCAAAAATTGCTGAAGCTTGGTCACTGAATGTAATAGCGTCACTAAGCTTCAGGTTATATGTACTCGATAGTCGACCAATAAGTTCTGATTGATTATCAGCTGGCGTAATAATATTCCCATCATCATCCAAAACAGCAAAAGCACGGTTCAGACGGAAACCTGGCCCGACTTCCACGCGTAACTTATGTCTATCATTATCAACAAGCTGATAACCAATACTCAACGTTTCCGTTAAACGATAATCAAACCCGGAAAAGCGATCGATCTCTATCTGGGTAAAGTTTGAAACAAAGCCTTTTTCCCAAGCGCGCCATACACCATCATAAACACCAACAAAGCGCTCTTGAACCGTTTCGCCGTCACGGCGTGCATAATCAAAATTGAACCGGAAACCATGTTCCCAATCAGTACCGAATTTACGATTAAAACTAAGTCCGATATTACCTGCTTGTTGCGACGTATCACCCGAGCTGCTGTTCGCACCAACCTGAATTTGACCGTTCCATAAAACAGGATCAAGATAATACCATATACCGCGCGCTTTCGAGGCCTCTTCTGCCGCGATCGCTGCTGCTTCTATGCTTTCCAGCTCTTGCGCCTGAGCATTCGTCAGCCATGCAGGGTTGATGGACTTTACCAACTCTAGAATATTGATACGCTCGTCAGGGTACGTATCAACAGCAGTTTTAAAAACAATATCAAATGTTGCTTTATCGCCGTTGGTTGCTGCAGTTGATAACAGGCCTTTAATGCCTTCTGGGACATCTGCCATGCTGGACGGTGACATAATCAAGGCAAACGATAAAGATGCAGCAATGCAACCCACCTTATTCAATTTATAACCCATTGCCCGAGTTTCCTTCTAATTTATATAATATTCTTTGTATGATTGTGAAATGTGGCTTCTTTGAGCATGCATATACCTATGCTTTGCAATAAAAGAAACCCTAAGTTTTCTGAGGGTTTCCAATAACAACCGGCAAAACCAGAGCACATGACAGCAGAGTGGTCACCACACCCATAAGGATCAAATCTGTTATCAGGTGCCCCCGGTCTAAAAGTTCACCCATTAAATAGGGGGCCAAAGCAGTAGATAGAACAGCTATTGAAGCACTAAGTGATTTGATTTGCCCCAAATACCGCGTACCATAAAGTTCTGCCCACATTGCATTGTTAACAGGCATCGCGACACCCACTGTTGCCCCCATCAGAAACATAAATGCAGCAATCCCCAATTCCGTAGTTGCCACAGTTCCAACATAAAGGCCAAGCGCGAGAAGAAGTGGATACAAAGCCAGTAGTTTAATCCCGCCCCACTTGTCCACCAATGCACCAGTCAAGATAGGCAACGTGACAGCACCAATAGCGTTGACCCAGTACAGTGCTGTATACTGCTGTAAACTCCACCCTTTATCTGACGCTATTGTCTCTGCAAAAAAGAAAACCATCGTGATCCAAAACGGCACCGACAAAAGTGCCGGTAAAATAAGATAAAACCTGTAATCTCTGATCACGTCCCTGCGTTTTGACGAATTTATTGATCCTAAATCATCAGTTTCTGTTGCATTTTGACGCTCTAACCAATTTCGATGCCTTGCCTTATGGCCTTTTAACGTCCACCAAATCGATGGCACACCAACCACCAGAAAAATGCAGCCAAATATCGCCCAAACATTTTGCCATACCATCATGTCCATCAAGTAGACGGCAAATGCGGGAAAGGCTGATTGTCCGATAGGAATTCCCAGACCTGCAATCGCAATGGCAACCCCGCGATTGGAGTCAAAATAGCGCGACATTGAGGTCATGGCTGCATGGCTCATTAATCCCTGACCCAAGAGGCGGATGAATAGCATCAGGATCAACACAGCCCACAATGGACCGGCAAATAAAAAGCCAAAGCAGACTATGGCAATAGCCAGACAAAGCGAGAGGATATACTGTGTTAAATCTTTCTGGTCGATCAAATGGCCAAATACCGTTAATCCCACCGCGCTGCCAAGCGTAACGATGAGGTACAAAGATCCAAATTCACTATTATCAAGTGAATATTCCCGCATCATTTCAGGCCGAAAAACGCCGAGAAAATACGTTTGTCCAAAGCTCGAAAAGACGCTGATCAAAACACCAAAAAGCAAAAATCGGGAATTTTTGCGCACAAAACTGAGATTCATGGATAAAGGCCTTAAATAATTGCGCCAAAAATAGCAAAAACATATGAAATTTAAAGACTTTTTAAGCTTAGCCGAAGCAAACTGTATCAACGATTTAAAACGCCTGATCAAGATATCAGAAGATAATGGACTTTTTGCACATGCAACAGGAAGCAAACACATATAACGATAGCTATGCAACACCTCTTGAACAAGGGCGCTTGGGTACGATCATCAATGTCGGCACATCTTCATTGATTGTTGCTGTTAACTCTGACCAGATCGATTCCCGACAACTGGCAAAATCATGCCGAATTGGATCTGTGATCAAGGTACCCGTAGAAGAATGTCATATTTATGGAACGGTCCAAACCGTTCAAACCAGTATGGACGCTGATGACACAATTCTCTTAACTGTTGACTTGCTCGGTGAATTAAGCGGAAGCGGGTTTTCGCGCGGGGTTCGTCACTTCCCGATGCCCGGAAGTGAAGTATATGCAGCTAACGATGCTGACCTCGACGCGTCTTTCGCCCCGAAGCACGAGGGCACTATCAAAATGGGAACGGTGTTCCCCAGCGAAAACACACCCGGTGGTTTGAATGCCGAAACCTTGTTATCGCGGCATTTCGCTGTTCTTGGAAGTACCGGCACAGGTAAATCAAGCACTGTTGCCCTTCTGATGCACCGACTAACAGATATTTCACCAGCTGCGCATATTATCATCCTTGACCCACACAATGAGTATGAACGGGCATTCCTTGATAACGGCGTTCACCTTTCAACTGAAAACTTCTCATTGCCTTATTGGTTGATGAATTTCGAGGAACATGTTGAACTTTTAATCGGGGGAAACACAGAGGGCCGTGAGAGTGATATTGATATTCTGAAACGGTGCCTGTTCGGCGCCCGAAAACGCTCAGCACCGAGCTTGTCTTTATCACGGTTTACTGTTGATACTCCTATTCCCTATAAACTGACTGAACTTGTACAAATCATCGATGATGAGATGGGGAAACTGGACAAAGCCGAAGACCTCAGTCCTTTCTTCAGGCTTCGAAATAAAATAGAAGAACTGCGATCAGATCAAAGGTTTGCTTTCATGTTTTCAGGCCTGCTGGTCCAGGATACATTGTCTGCGACGGTATCAAAACTAATGCGTTTTCCAACCAATGGCCGACCTGTTACCACATTAGACTTATCAGGGGTTCCAAGTGAAATCGTAGATGTTGTTGTATCTTTGTTATCCCGGTTAATATTTGACTTTTCTATGTGGAGTCAGAAACACAGTTCTACAAACCCTATTTTACTCGTATGTGAAGAAGCACACAGATACGTCCCAAATGCTCGGCTTGATGGAAACGGCCGGATTCAAGCCGCGAGAAAATCACTGGAACGCATTGCAAAAGAGGGCAGAAAATATGGTGTTTCGCTTGGCCTCGTATCACAGCGGCCATCTGACTTGTCAGAAGCGGTTCTATCCCAG
Organism: Kordiimonas sp. SCSIO 12610; assembly: GCF_024398015.1. Classification (GTDB taxonomy): domain Bacteria; phylum Pseudomonadota; class Alphaproteobacteria; order Sphingomonadales; family Kordiimonadaceae; genus CANLMI01. Next base: position 292,679 of record NZ_CP073747.1, on the reverse strand, counting down.
TGCGGTACGATTTTGTCAATGCGCATGAATAACGAACAAGACCGGGCGTTTGTTGAAAATGCTATGCCTGAGGGAACCAGTAGCCTTCTCTCGGCACTCCCGACACTACAAAACCGCGAATGTATTGTTGCAGGTGAAGGCGTGGGCTGCCCCTTACGCCTGCAATTGGATTTCCTTGAAGAACACCTTCGACCCGCCAGTAATGACCCTAGCTTCCTCAATAGCTGGCGCAGCGATATTGATGGCCCCGACGAATTTGTTAACGACACCATCCTGCGCTGGCGTAAAGGCGTACGTTAAGTAGCCTATTGTGGTCCGGGAGGCACATTTGTCGATTACACAGAAAACACATTATGAGATTCTTGTTAAACAAGTTCGCACCTGGGCAATTCTCGAGGTTAGGAACACACGCGAAGTTGCGCTGAATGATGCTGAGGAAATATGGAAAAACGGCCAATATATTGGCATTAGGGTAATCAAAGAAAGTTTTGATCAGGAATCAAAACAGTTTTCATCGGTTGAAATTTTCAGTCGCGGTATCAACCGAAAAGAATCCAAATATGATAAAACAGGACAAATTGCGCCCTGCCTCAGCCCCAATGATCTCTATAGTATAGATGGCAGAAAATCAATTTGGGACCTTCTGAATAACACGCTAACCCTATGGCAAATAACACCAACCGAGCTACTGCATAATTTAGAGCATTATTACAAGCTTTATAATGAAGGAAATAAGCTTCAGGATGCTGTTCAAAGAACGGCTGTTACCTTTGAGGACGAAGAAAACTCCATCCAAAGCAGAATGCAAAAGCTTTATAAGGTGATTGAACTTGCCGTGACCGTTATGAAACAGGCTCAAGACGATATCCCTTCACTTGACGCTGGCAAATTGAACCCGCTGGTTCAATCGCTATCAGAACGGGCCAATCGGACTTTCCTTCTGTTATCTGCCATTACAAATTATATCAAACCAACATTAACGCTTAGTGATAAATTTGGCCGCATTGCAGTTCTTTTGTCCCCGTCCAGACCATACTGGGTCATGGAAGCGCTGGATCAATTACTGAGTGAATTTTTACTGCACCCTGGCCTAATTGTGCAAATGTTAGGCACAAAAAATGAAGACGATAGAGGGCCGTTTCTCTCACAATTAGTGTATCTGCAAAGCGGTAACCTTAATCTGGTCGATACACCCAATCATTCGGCAAAATTTTCAGATGATGTCCTCAGGATAAACAGTTTTATTTCAGAGAAAAAACTGCCCGCAACCAGACACGTTTTATTAGAGCGCCTAAAACACGAAATCACCGAACCCAAACCTATCAATAATAACGGCTTGAACGCGCAAATTGAGAAGCTCAAAACCCTTCAAGATTTGCTTGTGTCCTTTGAAACCGAGGATCATATCCTCGAAGATATAGAAGACATTATCAACACCCGCATGGGACGGTTAATTAACAGCCAGACCATTGGGGAAATTCTATACGAAATTGAATGCCCATTTGAACAAATCAATACCTTACTGGATATAGAAGAACATACATTAGGGGCGAGTAACAAGCGGACACTAGCAAACTTTATTCTGCCGATATTGTCACGCCCGGATTACGAAACCATTTTTATGGGATTGAATGAAAACCCTCTGCATTGCATGCCTAAACTTGCTGATTTACAAGCGCGAATTTTGAAAACTGAATTTTCTGAAATGCATCGCCGGAAAATATCTGAAGAACTTGATAAATTCTGCCGTACGATCATGGATAGCACCCAGATTTTAAAAAAGGTTCATCAGCTGAATATTAAAATTCAGGATAAAGCGATGAAGCTTTTGACCATGTTGGCGGAAAATTACTTCACTGAGGGCGACTGCCGTGAACAAGCGGAAAAGCAGGTCCGTCTTTACATGAAACAAACCGGATTTACAGAGGGCCTTATAATTGACTTACCGGCTGCAGAGCGACCCATTGCACTTTTAGATTTTCGGGCGTTATTGGAACGCGCTGGGATTAACCGTGTGGATGATATTTGATATAGCCTAGCTGCTATTTAAAAATCGGAAATTATTCCATTATTTTCCCAATCCCCATAACGGGTTGGTTCCGGGCCCTCACGCCCTCCAATCTCTTTAGGTAGTTTGGTATTCTTTTCTTTGCTGTCAGCCTTATCGCCTGCTTCAGCTTCAAAACCAGCTTCTTTTTCAGTATCAGACAAACCTATAATCCCTTATACAGATTGTGATTTCTGATTGTAACGATACCAGACAAATCCCGCTAAAATCAACAGCACCATTGGCATTACAATCCCGAACTCTCCGGCATAAAACGCAGTGCCTTCATATTTTACGGTCATCGGCTGCAAGATATAGAGAATAAAGGTGTTATGCGCAGCATGTAAGACTGTCGCAGGCCAGACGCTTGCAGAACGCACACGCAGGTATGTCATGATAAATGACAGGCCAATGTACCCAAGGGTAAAATTAATCAACTGTATATGCAGATCATATGGTCCAGCATTATAATTTGTATATAAAATCAAAGGGATATGCCACAGTGACCAAAGTAAGCCAGTAATGATCGACGTGGCCGGGAAAGAAAACCGTTCCATCAAAACAGGTGTTAAAAATCCCCTCCAACCAATTTCTTCCCCTAGCGAGGTGATGAGATTCCATAACATACCAACGGTGCTTAGCATAATGATGCCAAAAATCAGGGTTGATGATTTACTCCAACCATAAAGCGCAAACAGGCTACCCAGTTCTTTGATAAAACCATGATCAAATAAGCCACCAAACCCGCTGATCCAGATAATCCCATATGCGATTATTCCATAAATTGCAGGTAACACATAAGCCCACAAATTAAAGGAAAGGGATGGCCATTTCCATCCAAGGTCAGAAATTCTAATCTTATAAATCTTGCATGTGGCGAAAGCGCCTAAAGCAGGCGTCCACATCAAGAGCGCCACATAATAGCGCCTCAGGCCAAGCTCAATCGTTAGATAATAGGGTAACAATGCAAACAGACCTGTCAGCAAGGAAAAAACGAGCACCAAACGAATGGTTTTATCTCTGGACGCTAATGCCATTGTATTTTCTCGTAACTCATTAAAGTCTGCACCATTAAAATTTCTCAATCCTTATCATACGCCCATTGAAAACCAACGGGAAAACCGACTAACTGTGCGCTGTAAACGATCAACAGTTTTGAACAGACTGGAATTTCCCCAATTTGCATCCATATATAATAGCAGAATACACAAACCACGCAGACAAGAGGATACAATGAACCTATTCCGCACCGCTCTTTTAATGGCTGCCATGACGGCTTTATTTTTAGGCGTTGGATTTCTGTTGGGTGGGTCCGGTGGGATTGTCATCGCATTTTTCATTGCCGGTGCGATGAATATATTCGCCTATTGGAACTCAGACAAAATGGTTCTGAAAATGCACGGCGCTCGCCCGGTTGACGCAAGATCCGCTCCCGAACTGCACCAAATGGTCGAACGACTTTCTTATCAGGCTAACCTGCCGGTTCCGAAAATATATATTATTGAGAGCAACCAACCCAATGCGTTCGCGACGGGACGAAACCCTGAAAATGCTGCAGTTGCAGCAACAACGGGCCTATTAGAGCGTTTGAATTACAGCGAAATTGAGGGGGTTATGGCCCATGAGTTAGCTCATATCAAAAACCGCGATACACTAACAATGACGATCACGGCCACAATCGCCGGTGCCATATCAATGTTAGCGAATTTCGCCCTATTCTTTGGTGACAATAGAAACAATCCACTTGGTATTATCGGAACGTTGTTGGTTATGTTTTTGGCCCCTGTGGCAGCAATGCTCGTGCAAATGGCAATTTCCAGAGCACGTGAATATGAAGCAGATAAAACAGGCGCTGAAATTTGCGGAAACCCTCAAGGCCTCGCCAATGCGCTCAGGAAATTACATGACGGCGCCAGTAGAACCCAAAACGCACGCGCAGAAAATAATCCTGCAACCGCCCATTTATTTATCGTCAATCCACTAAAAGGAAAATCGATCGATAGCCTGTTCTCTACCCACCCAAATATGGAAGAACGCATCCGACGGCTGAACCAAATGAAGGGAAAACATACATACTCAAACGCTGACTATGATCCAATCAAGGCAAAATATAAAAGACCGCAGGAAGCACCTCGCCAGGGCACGTTTGGCACTTCAGGCATACCTAATAGCGGTCAAACTACAGCGCCGAAAACATCAAACAAAAAAAAGCCCAAGAATCCTTGGGCTTAATATACGTGCGCTCCCATTCAAGCTGCTACAGGCTTTTCTCTATAGCAAGCGAATGAAGGCTAACCTCAGGGCGTGCGCCCAAATGCGATATAACTTCCGCCGCAGCGAGACTTCCTAATTTACCGCAATTCTCTAACGACCTTCCATTTGTGTAACCATACAAAAAGCCTGCGGCATACATATCGCCCGCCCCTGTGGTATCAAAAACGTCTGCTGCTTCGGCTTCCACCACTATTGTCTCATTGCCTGCGACAACAACAGATCCCTTGGCACTTCTGGTTAAGGCACCAACCTTTACGTGCGGGCGCAGTAACTCCAATGCCTCATCAAAACTATCGACCTCATAAAGCGATTTAATTTCGTCTTCATTGGCAAATAATATATCGACACGATCACGGATCAATTCCAGAAATTCAGCCCTGAAACGGTCAACGCAAAAACTATCCGACAACGAAATGGAAACCAGGCCACCGCTTGCATGAGCATAGTCCATCGCCTTTAAAATCGCAGCTTTCTGGTTATCCGTATCCCACATATAGCCTTCGAAATATGTAACCTCTGCACCAGCAACGGTTGCTTCATCGATATCGTCCACCGTTAACTGCCCGCAGGCACCCAAAAACGTACTCATTGTGCGTTCAGCGTCAGGGGTTACCAAAATCATGCTCGTTGCTGTAGGAAGACCCTCGGTCAATGGCTTGGTATCAAACGAAACACCAATTGCACGAATATCGTGGGTGAACACCGCACCCAACTGATCATCATGAACTTTACCAATATAGGCCACATCACCACCAAAGGATGCGATACCTGCAGCTGTATTGCCCGCAGACCCACCAGAATGCTCCACAGCCGGTGGCATATCGGCATAAATACTTGCTGATGTGTCAGCATCAACCAGCATCATTGACCCTTTAATTCGGTCATGCTTCGCAAGAAATGCATCATCAACACGCGCAATAATATCAACAATTGCGTTTCCAATACATAAAACACCAGACTTGGCTTTTTCTGATAAATTTGTTGTATTTGCGGCCATAGAATACCCTTATTTCTGGACAATTATCCCATTTCAATCATGAAACCCAAGCTTTAGTATATTGAAAGCAAGATAGCGACCCCTAGTTTATAATAAACTGATTGTTGTAACTGAGCGGGAAAATACCTATGTGTTCCCATAAAGCCTGCAAACGATCAACGACAGGCGCAACGACGGAGGAAATCAATGCTTGTCACGGCTTTCAATCGGACATGGGCGCAGTTACTGCATCCAAAATTCAGAACCGTTTTTTTTATCGGGATTATCTCGGCAATTCTTGTTTTGGGATCTTTGATTTATTCTTTATATGAATTTTGGCCAAAGGAATATCAAACCGGTTTTGAATGGATAGATACAGGTGGTTTTACGATGCTTGCAACCCTTGCCAGCTATGTCCTGTTCCCACCCATTGCAACAACCGTAATGTCCTTAATGGCGGACCAAATCGCTGACGCCGTCGAAGATGAATATTACCCCCACCGTAAGGCAACCCGGCGTGTTCCGATTTCAGAGGCGATAGTTTCCGGCCTAAAGCTGACGCTGATATTAATCGTTGTGAATATCATTGCTATTATCCCCTATCTTATCCTTTTTGCCCTGACCGCAGGTGTGGGAACCTTATTATTATTTCTTACGATTAACGGGTTTCTGTTAGGCCGTGAATATTATGAAATGGTCGGTATGCGCCATATGACACGTAGACCCCTTCATATATTTCGCAAAGAAAATAGCGGCACAATTTTTATCACCGGATTTGCAATTGCCGGCATGTTCACAATTCCATTTTTGAATTTACTTGCGCCTATTGTTGGTGCAGCTTTAATGACACATATATTCCAGTTTCTTGCTGAAGACAAAAACCTGAACCTTAAAAAGGAAACAATCTGATTATGCCCTACACTGCTTCACGCATGAATACTGTACCAACACGTTCCATCATCGCAGGTGCATTTATATTAATCTTGAGCGCGTGCAGCAACACGGCAACAAACGTTAACCCAAGTGCCGCTAATACAAGTGCAGCAAGTAACACCGCCGATAACGCACAAACTAATGCTGAGGACACCCCAATCATCAATAATGTGGTGACACAGCCTATTATCGAGGAAAGTAGCGCCCTGCCTGATATCAATACGCTTGCTGGCCTGAACCCGCGTGAGATCGAGAATCTGATGGGCATCCCTGACCTCAAACGGGAAGACGGGAATATTCAAGTTTTCCTTTATGAAAGTTCAACATGTGTCCTTGAGGTGATCCTGAGAGAGAACTCAGATGGTAACCTGAAATCAGAAAGCCTTAAAACCCGTGACAGACAGGGCAACCCCGCAGATAAAACCTCCTGCTTGACCAGTTTATTACCTGACGGTTGGCAGAATTAGTTTCTCGGTTTATCCTAGGCATACTTAGTCGATTGGATCATTAAATGGCATCTAAACGTATTGACGCTGGCACAATTATTAAACTTGCTCTGTGGAGCCTGGCGGTTGGTTTTGTTCTTTATCAATTTAAGGCAAGCCCGGGCGATATATATGGGTGGATTGCGAACAAGATAGCCGGTTTGTGGTCATGGCTTGTTGGCTCAGGGCTTGAATACATGATGCTTGGGGCTGCGATTGTTGTTCCTATCTTCCTGATCTCCCACTTTCGTGGGCGCAGCAAAAGCTAACCATTATGGCAAACTTCTTTAATCCTGACGATATGGGTGATAAACGCCTGCATGCCCCTGCAACTGCGCGAAACCGGGATATCCTTAAAGACGTTTTCCAAAAGCATATACCTAACACAGGTGTTTTGCTCGAAATTGCAAGCGGTACGGGTGAACATGCCTATCATATTGCACCGTCATTAGGTCAGGTTGTCTGGCAACCGACTGACATTGAAGAAAATCACCTTCTTAGTATTGATGCATGGCGTGACCACGCTTTATCAGCAAATAGATCAGAAACGATCAACATCCGACCAGCACAAAAACTTAATATTCTGGATGAGAAAATCCCGCTCTTATATGACAGTGACTTAACGGCAATCTGTGCGATTAACTTAATTCACATCGCGCCTTTCAGTGTTACAGAGGCGCTTATCAGGCATGCAGGAACAGCCTTAAAGCAGGATGGTATTCTGTTTTTATACGGGCCATACAAACAGAACAGCGAACATACATCACAGTCAAATGCTGATTTTGACCAATCCTTAAAGTCACGCAACCCATCATGGGGGGTACGGGATATGGAAACCATTACCGAATTGGCCATGGCAGAAGGCTTCAATGCACCAGAAATCATTCCGATGCCCGCAAATAATTTTTCACTTGTTTTTAAGAAGAGCTAAGCCAAGGCCAGCTTTTACTGAACCGCAGCGATCCCGGCGTCACTATCATTCGCCTGCGTCCCCACATCATAATGTTTGGAGTAGCGCTTCGCGATACGCTCAACAGGCAATAGGATAAATACGTCAGTTGTTCCAAACTGCTCGTCAACAACCGCGCCGTCACCAATAAAGCACCCAAGCCGCAGGTACCCCTTAATAAGAGGGGGTAAAGCACGGCGGGCCTTACGAGCATCGACATCATCGGTTGCCATCGTATTCATGTCAACAAACTGATCTTCAAGTGCCCGAACCTTAAAGTCATCAGCCACAAGGTGATTATGATATAGGTATGCCAATGCTTCCTTGAACTCGGCTGGGTCTACGCCTTCAAAGCTCGCACAACCAAACATATAGGCAATATTGTGCTCTTTCAGGTATTCAGCGATACCCTTCCAAAGCATATTAATCGTAGAATTGGCGCGGTAATTTGGATGCACACAGCTTCGGCCAAGCTCCAACAACTGACGACCAGCACCCATATGCTCCTTGAAACTATCACTATTCAAAGGAGAGAGATCATATTCACCAGACGAGTAGAACCCGCTATGTTGATCCGCAATTTCCTGACGCAATAGGCGGTAAGTACCAACAATTCGCTTACCTTTTGGAAGGTCATGGTCAATCACAAGCAAATGGTCACAAACGGAATCGTATGGATCGATATCACGCTTGGTCATGCGCATACGCCAATCAGGTTTTGCTTCCATTTCATTGTAGAAAATATCATAGCGCAGTTTCTGCGCCAGTTTGATTTCCTTGAATGAACGTGCAAGACGAACCTCGATGCTGCCCTGACGAACATAGGTCGGTGCACCTGCCATAGCTTGTGCCGCGGCAACGCGCGGGCGAATAAGAGCGTATTTTTTCATGCCTTCTCTCCTATACGTCCTCACTTGTATATTCAAGTGACAAACAGGTTACGAGCGTGTGATGCAAAGCTTTAACAGGCTTATGTTACAAATTAGCTTCTCTTTTACTCTTTTTGGGCGCGAATATCCAGCTTCCATAATATTCCCAGCAAAATCAGGCCGGGCACCGCAGCAAATGTTGAGTAAATAAAGAAATCAACCCAGCCCGTCGCTTCGGCGATATATCCACCCGAAGATCCTATGAAGGACCGTGCAAGGCTCGCGAGCGAACTCAAGAGTGCATACTGAGTAGCTGTGAAAGAAACATTACACAGGCTACCAAAATATGCCACTGTGACCGTATTTCCCAAGCCTGTTGCAAAATTTTCAGCGCCTATTGTAAACGCCAGCGCATACACATCGTGACCAACAAGAGCTAACCAGGCAAAGGCCAAATTCGTCACCATCATCAAGACGCCAGTGATAAAAAGCGCTCTGAACGCACCTGCTGCAAAATATAACCAACTACCTAACCCGATACCTATCCATAACGCCGCTGCCCCTACCAGTTTATTGGCGTCAGCAATTTCAGAATCGCTGAACCCCAATTCAACAATTAGAGGTGCCGTCATAATAGCGGCAATCGCATCACCCGCCTTGAAGAAAACAATAAACAGTAAAATGAGATACCAGTTATCCCGCCGCATAAATTCCTTAAATGGAAGGATAACAGCTTCGTATACCCACAAAGCTGTTTTGCTATAATTAGCCGCTTTGTCTTTTTCGTCGGCAATAAAGTTACCTGCTTTTTTCTCTGGCTCACCAACCCATAAGGCGGCTATTACACCCGGGATCAGAAGAAAGATCAGCAATGATAACGCCAAATTCCACCCATAAGCATCTGCGATTTTTAAAACACCATAACCCGCTAATAAATTACCGGCTCGGTACCCAAACACCACCATCGCAGCACCGTACCCTTGTCGGGAGTCATCAACAATTTCAATACGGTACGCGTCGATCACAATATCCTGGCTAGCAGACAGAAACCCTATAAGGACGATAAGGAAAGCAACTGTTTCTATCTGCTGGTCTGGTCGCAAAAACGACAAGCACAAAATGGCAATTGCCAGCATCCCTTGAATTAAGAACATCCAGATCCGGCGGTGCCCGACAATTCGGGCCAACACACCCAATTCTAGCCGGTCAATTATCGGGGCCCACAAAGGCTTCAGGACATAGGGTGTTGTTGCAAGCGCCAACAGCCCAATCGTTTTTTTATCAACGCCGTAACGCGCGAGCCAAAACCCGGATAAGCTTATCACTAACGTTAATGGAAACCCTTGGGAAATACCCAGAAGGAATGTCGCAAAAACCGGCTTTTCAAAATATGCTCTTAAGCCAGCTTGTATCGTATTATTTGCGTTTACTTCATTCATTATACAGCAATCTGTTCTGATTTAACCACAACCCAAAGCGCAGAAGATGCCGCGATCAAATTACAGTCCTGATCATAAATTGCCGTTCCGCAAAAGCGTTTTCTGCCACTTGCTCCTTTGCTCCATCCCATCACAAATGCCGTGCCTTCACATTTGATTTTTGCCGTGATCTTGGTTGTCATACGCGCAAGAAGCGCGGGTTCACCATATGCACATGCTGCATACCCCGGACAATCAAGGGCGGACCAGATGTAAACAGGGTCAACAAACCCATCTTTGTCCGCGAGGCTTTTATGAAGTTTCCAATTGGCACCGACATGCCCATCATACCCAGTAATCGGTTTCGCATGGATACAAAGCCCGTCCCCAAGGGTACGCGCGTCACCGCAAACAAAACAGGTATCAAAAGGCTGAAATTTAACGTCTGAGGGGTGATCATCGTATGTCAGGCCATGTGATAGGCTTGGAACCTCAAGGTCCGGTATAGCGGATTTCCCCACACCATATATAGTTTCACCAGTATGCAGAATAACACCGTCCTCATTCCTTGATATTTCCATCGCAGTATCAAGAGGAGGTGGCAACCTAAGGGATACCTCGGCAGCACCTTTAATATGCGCGCCAACCAAGCCGGAGACATATCCCCCATTACCGCTCGATGGTGGCCCATTGAAACGGCGGGCAATGATAACATCCGCTAATTTTTCACCTATGGTCATTGTGCTTTTTACCCTCTCTTTTCCTCCACACTACTGGCAGCGACAAAAGATTTGCAAGTAACTGCTTTCATAATGCCGGAAATTATGGTCAAAAGACGCCATGAAGACAGAAAATCAAAACAAACCCTCTGAAGCAAATCTAACCGGCATAGCAGCACGCGAAACCGCTGTTCGGGTATTGATGGCCGTTTCATTGAAAAACCGCCCGCTCGAGATTGCCTTTGATGATATGGCAAGCGAAGCAAAGCTTGACAGCAGGGACCGTGCCTTTGCCCTAAATATTGTTATGCTCAGCCTGCGCCGATACGGCAGCCTTAACTATATTGCATCAAAGCTGCTTGACCGTGGGCTTCCTCAAAATGCGACATGGACCAAGGCCGCTATTGTTATTGGGTTGGCACAAATTCTTTTTATGCGTGCCGCCGACTTTGCCGCTGCCCATCAAATGGTTGAACTCATCAAACGGCTACCTGGCAAAGAAAAAGGATTTTCTGGCCTTGTAAATGCGGTATTGCGCAGGGCAGTACGTGAAAAAGATAAACTTCTGGACATTATTGATAATGATCCCAATCAAGACCTACCCAAGTGGTTACGTGATCGCTGGACAAAGACATATGGTGCTGACGCAACAAAAAAATTAGCTATGGCACTACGCAATGAACCCATGCTCGATATCAGCGTTAAAAACCCCGCAGAAATCGAGGCAATTGCTGAGAGTATTGACGCCCAAGCTATGCCCACTGGCTCCCTCCGGCGCAGTTTTACGGATGTAAAAAAACTGGAAGGTTATGATGAGGGAAAATGGTGGGTGCAGGATTTATCAGCATCCTTGCCAGCTAAGTTATTTCCCGATTTGAAGGGCAAACATGTTTTGGATATGTGTGCAGCACCCGGCGGGAAAACCATGCAACTTGGCAGCCTTGGCGCAAATGTAACGGCGATAGATCGTTCTAAAAATCGTTTGAGGCGACTTCAGGATAATCTGGACCGCACCAAGCTATCTGCCGATATATTCACGGCAGACGCCGCTAGCTATAGCCCGAAAAAACCAGTTGATCATATTTTGCTAGATGCACCCTGTAGTGCTACAGGGACATACAGGCGTAACCCAGACCTGATGATCCACAAAAGCCCGGAAGACATTCAAAAGCTATCCAGCCTTCAGGCTCGTATCCTCAATCATGCATATAGCCTGTTACCTGTGGGTGGAACGTTGATCTATTGCGTATGCTCAATCGAAGCAGAAGAAGGCATTGAGCAAATCAATCATTTTCTGAGCGAAAACCCAACTGCCGAACGCCATATCATTACTGCTGAAGATGTTGATGGAATTGAAGAAATTGTCACCCAAGATGGTGATATTTTGTGCCTGCCACATCATGTAGCAGACATTGGCGGAATGGACGGGTTCTACATTTCACGACTTACAAAATGTAAATAGCAAAATTTTTAGCGAATCATTGTATTCTGGCGCTTGCAGCGACTCTTGCAAACTGTTAATAAACGGTCATGCAACACACTATAAAAATCGCCCCTTCAATCCTGTCCGCTGATTTCGCGCGACTCGGTGAAGAAATTAAAGCCATCGACGCCGCTGGCGCTGACTATATCCATATTGATGTTATGGACGGTCATTACGTACCGAACATTACAATTGGCCCTGATGTAGTTAAGGCAATCCGTCCTTACACGGACAAAACCTTTGATGTTCACTTGATGGTTGCACCTGTCGACCCTTACATCGAAGCCTTTGCTGATGCGGGTGCCAATATCATTACTGTACACGCAGAAGCAGGGCACCACACACACAGAACTGTTCAAGCCATCAGGGCGACGGGTAAAAAGGCAGGCATATCCCTAAACCCATCAACGCCTGAAAATGTCCTTGAATATCTGTATGAGGATTTGGATTTGATCCTGGTTATGTCCGTAAACCCCGGATTTGGTGGTCAGTCGTTTATTTCAAACCAATTGCGTAAGCTTGAAGCGATTCGTAAGCGTATTGATCAATTGGGCTTAGATATCGAACTAGAAGTTGACGGCGGTGTTAATTTTGAAACGGCGCCTCAAGTTATTGCGGCAGGGGCAACCGTTCTGGTCGCGGGTAGTGCGACATTCAAAGGCGGTGAAACCGCATATGCTAATAACATCAAAACCCTAAGAGGCGATGGATAATTCAAGTGTCCCCGAACAGGCAAAGCGAACAATGACTGCAGCCTATAATGAAATTTCTGTTTCTCCTCAAAACAGCCCCGCACAGTCAAAAACGCTGAAGCGCGCAGACAAGCATGCCAATTCCTCAACACTTAAATTCGCTGGGCGCATGGTACGCGAATGGGGCTATAGCAATGATTTATACAAACACCGGCTAAGTGGCAGGCACCCCGTACAATTACTGGCCAGCCCCGATGACCCCGCACCAGGCAATGCAACTCTGGGCTCCGCGCTGCTTGGCGGTGATATGTTATTTGGAAATGACAGCCTCAGCATTAATGAACGGTTCTGGACACGCTTGGATGAGAAAAACACGAGCTTTTTTTCGTATGGACACCGGTTTCATTGGCTTCAGGATTTAGCGCAAGTTAAGGATCAGCAGCAGGCGCGTGAAACTGGTGAGTTTTTAACGCGGCGCTGGCTCGATCTATATGGCACGACATGGCGCGGTGATACATGGAATGCTGAAATTCTTTCGAGACGACTTATTAATTGGTTAGCGCACGCACCATTAATTTTGTCATCGAGTGATCTTGTGTATCGCTCTACAGTCTTATTATCAATGGCGCGACAGGCCCGTCATTTGCTGAGGGCGCAAAATGATACTGACATTGGATTACCACAAATCTATACAGCATCAGCGCTAACGCTATCAGGCTTATTATTACCAGGTGGAAGTGCTTGGTTCACACGCGGGATTAAAACCCTTGAAGCCATTATTCAAGCCTTCATTCTGCCTGACGGCGGTCCTGCAAGCAGAAACCCGTCTGATATTATCAAATCAATCCAGACACTGATTTTGGTAAGAAATGCATTTCGCGACGTACAGAAAGACCAACCCGTTTGGTTGCAGCCTGCAATAGACAGGATGGTTCCATTCATTAAGGCCATGCGTCATGAAAATGGTAATCTATGCCATTTCTCTGGCTCCTCAGCGGAAGGCGGCCACGGCACAGATGCTGTTCTTGCCGTTAGTGAGGCCAAGGGCAAAGCCCTCGATAGCGCATCACACACAGGATATCAAAGGCTTAAAGCCGGCAATGGTTGCCTGATTGTGGACGCTGGGCCGCCGCCCGCACAAGATATTTCCATGAGTGCTCATGCAAGCACTTCTGCGTTTGAATTTTCCAGCGGTAGTGAGCATATTATTGTTAATATGGGCAGCGCCGCTACGCATGGTCCAATCCCTGAACTTCAAAAGATGTGCCGGACAACTGCGGCACATTCAACACTTATAATTGCTGATCGAAACTCTACAAAGATTAACGAGGATGGCTCTCTTGGAAAAGGGGTAAACGAAGTTAGCTTTAAACGCGAGTATGTCGATGGTTCTGCGAAGTTAGATATCGAGCATGACGGATACCTGAGCCGTTTTGGTGTAACCCATTCACGCAGCCTTACCCTTAGGCATGACGGCCTAAAGCTGTCCGGTATAGATAGTTTGGACGGTGTTGATAGAAGGCGCTTGAATGGTGCAGAAGCCCTTATTCGCTTTCATTTACATCCATCTGTTACGGTTGCATCGACACCGGACGGGCGAATTACGCTTGAAAGCCAAAGCGGGAAGCTATGGATTTTTGATGTGGTTGGTGGCACCTCAAGGTTGGAAGATAGTCTGTATCTCCCAAGGCCAGATGAAATACGTCCTACAAAGCAAATTGTTATTCGGATTTCACCGTCTGATGAAGCAGCGCTCTCTTGCAAATGGTTTCTGGAGCGCATAAACACCCGCTAACCAAATTCTGAAATTTTGTCGCTAACCCACAATGGCAAGGACCTGATTGTGACCGATTTTGTATCTATTAAACGCGCCCTTCTTTCCGTATCCGACAAATCAGGCCTAATAGACCTGGCCAGAGCCCTCGAAAAAGCAGGGGTTGAAATTTTATCTACCGGTGGATCAGCAAAGGCGATCAGAGACGCAGGCATTAGCGTTACAGAAGTCGCTGACTATACAGGTTTTCCTGAAATGATGGATGGCCGCGTCAAAACACTTCACCCCAAAATTCATGGTGGACTGTTGGCGCTTCGCGATAATGATAATCATGTTGGTTCCATGAACGAACATGCCATTGGCCCGATCGACCTTGTTGCAATAAACCTTTATCCCTTTGAAGCAACGGTCGCATCAGGGGCTGATTTCGATACATGCATTGAAAATATCGATATCGGCGGCCCTGCAATGGTGCGCTCAGCGGCCAAGAACCATCGATTTGTTACCATTGTTACAGACCCGGCTGACTACCAAGATATCATCAATGAAATCGATGAGAATGGTGGTACCAGTTTCGATACGAGAAAAAAACTAGCCGCCAAAGCGTACAGCCGTACAGGATCATATGATGCTGCAATTTCAGCTTGGTTCGCAGAACAAACCGATACTGCATACCCTGACCGGATTGCCTTTGCTGGTAGCAAGGTTCAAGACTGTCGGTACGGCGAAAACCCACATCAAAGTGCCGCTTTCTATAAAAACGCTGAAGAGCGGCCTGGTATCGCTACAGCGACACAGCACCAAGGTAAGGAACTTTCCTACAATAATCTAAATGACACTGATGCGGCGTTTGAACTTGTTAGCGAATTTGGTGCTGATACCCCGACTGTTGCCATTATCAAGCATGCAAACCCTTGTGGTGTCGCAACTGGTGGCACGATGAAAGAAGCCTATCTTAAAGCGCTAAAATGCGACCCTGTATCTGCGTTTGGTGGGATTGTTGCCCTTAACCAGACATTGGATGCAGAAACCGCAGAGGAGATCGTAAAGGTTTTCACTGAAGTCATTATTGCCCCCGACGTTAGCGATGACGCGAAGGCAATCATTGCAGCCAAGAAAAACCTGCGCCTCTTAACAACAGGCGGCCTTGCTGATCCTATGCAATCAGCAAAAATGATCAAATCCGTTGCCGGTGGCTACCTTGTCCAGAACCGCGACACAGGAAATATCACACTGGACGATTTGAAGGTGGTTACCAAAAGGCAACCTAGCGAAGCTGAGCTTGCGGATATGCTGTTTGCCTTCAAAGTCGGGAAGCATGTAAAATCAAATGCAATCGTTTATGTTCGCAGCGGTATGACGGTAGGGATAGGCGCTGGACAAATGAACCGCCGCGATAGTTCTAGAATTGCAGCGATCAGGGCAGGTGAAGCCGCTGAAATGGCGAATGAGAGCGATAGCCTCGCGAAAGGTTCAGTTGTTGCATCAGACGCCTTTTTTCCCTTTGCTGACGGCCTTTTAGCCGCGGCAGAAGCAGGCGCAACTGCGGTTATCCAACCAGGCGGTTCCATGCGTGACCAGGAAGTTATCGATGCTGCTGATGAAGCTGGACTTGCAATGGTATTCACCGGAATGCGCCACTTCAAACACTAATAGTTGTTTAGTATGCGATTAGAGAAGCCCTTGCTAACAGGCCAGGGCTTCTTTTATTTTACCAATAAGGTCCAATCGCTCCTCATCAACATATTCTATTCTTGGTACCGCCCCCCAGACAGGATTTGGCCATGCGGCATCATTTTCATGCCGCGCAATAATATGGACATGCAGTTGCGGCACCATATTACCGAGCGCTCCTACATTCATCTTATCTGCCTTAAAAAGCTTTTGTATCACTTCGCTGGCAGTTGAAATTTCCTTCATCAATTGTGCCCGATCGCCCTCAGACAATTGATACATTTCCCGAATATTATGGCGTTTTGGCACCAGTATCACCCATGGGTAATTGGCATCATTCATCAACAAAACCAGCGATAAAGGAAGCTCGCCCACAATATCACAATCGCTAACCAATTGAGGGTGTAAGGTAAAATCACTCATTATATAGCCTATTTATAGGTTTGGTCGCTGTAAGGTATTCTTGAAAACCGCAACTGAAGTCATATCTAATTTATATAATCATAAAATAACCGCGAGGAAAATCATATGACACGCAGCACTGTTCCCTTCAAAATTTCTGACAGCTATGAAGGTTTTGCCGAATCGATCGGATTGTTGGCCGTAACCCGTGATGAAATAAGGCTGGACTTTGAAACTCAGGATGCTCTTTTTGGTATGTTTAGGTCGGGCGTTAAAAGCGTTACCATCCCCCTTGATGCCATCGATGAGATCGGATTTACCAAAAGCATCTGGGGCAATAAAATCGAACTACGGCTCAATAGGCTGGACCTGATCCGGTCTATCCCCGGTCAAAAGCATGCCGAAATTAAATTATCAATCGCCCGCAAACACGCAGACCTCGCAAGCGACGCCATTCGTTCTATCCAACTTAGAATAGCTGAAAATGAATATGATGAAGCCTTAAGCGCTTAGAGTTATTGTTTTGAAATTTGGAGCGGTCAACTACTGAACTGGCCATAAAATTATTTGTGGCAAGGCTGTAATCAGTAAAACCATTGCTGCCAATATCAAAAAGAACGGTACACTTGCTCGCGCTATTTTTGAAATAGGCTCACCCGTCAGTCCCTGTACAACGAAAAGACTAAATCCGATTGGCGGGGTAATTTGTGACATCTCAACAACGATAACCAGAAAGATGCCGAACCAAACAGGATCAAAACCAGCGGCAGTAACAAGCGGCAGTGCTATTGGCAAGGTCATCACGATGATCGAAAGCCCATCAAGAAACATACCCAGAATGATATAGAAAACTAGCAATATCAAAATCAGCAGAAACGGCGAAAGTTCAAGCGCTGCAATACCACCAGCAATGGCCTGCGGGATCGTGAAAATTGCCATCGCTTTGGAAAGAAAAAACGCTCCCGCAATGATCAACCCGATCATAGAGGATGTTTTAACCGCCCCCATAACTGCCTCAATGATCGATGTCATACTCAGGCTTTTCTGCGATAAAGCGATCAGGAAGCTACCAAGAACGCCAACAGTTGCTGCTTCACTCGGCCCAACAAAACCAGCATACATCGAACCGATCACAGCAACGATCAACCCAAGAACAGGAAGCAACCGCGACAAGGAAATCCAGATAGATACATCATCTTTGTTTTCATCTGGGACAACTTTGGGGCCTAAGTCAGGATTTAGGAATAAACGTATCGCAATATAAAGAATATATGCACCTGCGAGCAACGCACCGGGAACAATCCCCGCAATAAATAAATCAAGAATGGATGTATTCGAGAGCACACCGTAAATGATCAAAATCAGACTAGGTGGAATTAAAAACCCAAGTGTTCCAGCCCCGCACAATGACCCAATTGAAAGGCTTCGGTCATAACCGCGGGCATCAAGCTCGTTCAGGGTGATCCGACCGACGGTTGCTGTTGTCGCGACCGAAGACCCCGACACCGCAGCAAATAAGGTGCAACCAATAATATTAATATGCAGAAGTTGGCCTGGGATGGGCCGCATAAAACGCGCAAGGGCCTGTACCATATCGCTTGCAACCCGTGTTCTAAACAATATTTCCCCCATCAAAATGAAAAGAGGGAGCGCTGCAAGCTCTGGTGAATTCAACCCGCGCCAGATATCACCGGCCAGAAATGTTGCGACATCAATATCCCGAAAAACAAATAGGGTCCCAGCCCCAACAGACATAAGAGCGAGACCAACCCAGACCCCAACACCCAGCATAACAAACAGGAGGAAAACACCGCTGATGATAATGCCAATCATACATCGTCTCCTGCCACCTGATTGCTCCAGATTAATCTTAGGAATTTCGATGTTAAACCACACAGCAATACAATTGGGCCGATCGCTACCAGCAACTGTGGTATCCAAAGCGGCGTCTGACTAGGGAAATAAGAAACAGTTCCCGCTACAAAGGTATCAAATGCAAAACGTACAGCTGCAAAGCCCCAATAGGCAGCAATAGCTATACTGAGCATCATCGCCAAAAGCGTAAATACCGCCTTTGCATGGCCGCTCAATCGCTCCTCCAGCAAGGTGACCCGAACATGCGTACCGTCCTTTAAGGCTTGACCACTCCCCAGCATTAAAATCACAGCAACCAGATAACCGCTATATTCCACACTGAAGCTAATACTGGTGCTAAATAGGTTCCGGACAAATATTTCTACCGTACCAAGCAAGACTAAAATACAGAGTAACAAAGCCGCTAAATAAGCAGAATACAGGCAAACCTTATCGAGAAACTTAGTAATATTTTGAAAACTGCGCGGCATAAATCTATTCTTGCCCTTCTTTTTTCAACGGCGGGCGGTTGGTCATTTTTAAATATGCGTCGAGAATGTCCTCGCTTTCTGGCACGCGTTCAATGAATTCTCGCCACATTTGATGAGATACCGAGCGGATACTTTTCTGAAGCTCGGGATTGGGTTCCAGAACTTCTACGCCATTTTCTGCGAGTAATTTCAGTTTTTCTTTATCGTCACGTGCCGATATTGCCCAAAACTCGGGTTCCAATTCCTGCGTTAGTGCATTAATCGCGTCTCGGTCGTTTTGACTTATTTCGTCCCAGACACTTTTTTTAATGATCATCATATTCGAGATCCAATGGTGATTGGTTCTGAGCACTGTTGTAATAAATTCCCAGTATTTCTGAGCGGACGCAGTGCTTGTCGACGTTAAAACACCATCAAGCGAACCAGCAGCAAGCGATGGCACCACATCAGCATAGGGCATTTGAATGGAAACCAACCCCAACCTATCCATCAATTCGGTAGTGTTTGCATCTAACGTTCGGATTTTCAGCCCCCGAAGGTCGCGCAGGGTTTCGGGCCGTGCATCACTAAACAAATTCTGGTTGGGCCAAGGCACGATATACAGCACCTTCAATCCATGCCGCGCATAAGCCTCCTCGACCACAGGACGTAAAATTGTATAAAGTGCTCTCAGCTCTTCCTGTGTATCGATCAGGAAAGGAAGCGATTCAAATCCCAAGATTGGTTCACTACCAACCTGTTGGAATCCGGCCATTTCAGCCATCGGAACGATGCCTGTTGACACCGCACGCAAGCTATCAGGGCCCTTAATGCCCAAAATAGCACCGGGATGCACCGTGATCTGAACCCGACCCTCTGTTATTCGGCCAACCTCCCTCGCAAAGCGGATAGCATTCTGTGTATGAAACTCGCTCTCAGCCCAGGGAATTGACAGATCAAGCTGCTTTGGTGCGCGGTCAAAACTGTTTGCAAGCACCAAAAAAATAATGATTACAGCAGCAAATAAAC
The DNA here is from genome assembly GCF_024398015.1 of Kordiimonas sp. SCSIO 12610. GTDB lineage: Bacteria > Pseudomonadota > Alphaproteobacteria > Sphingomonadales > Kordiimonadaceae > CANLMI01. The sequence continues at coordinate 272,631 of NZ_CP073747.1, read as the reverse complement.
CAAACGCGGCCAAATAAACTTTAAAGGGATACAAGAAACGCATTTGATCATCATCATTTAATGCAGGAGAATTTACCATTATTCACATACTCCACTCTCGCACAAACACGCTATAACAGCATCAGGATGCTGAACGCTTTATTATATCCTCATAGAACCGAACGGAAACAGCTAAATTTCCGATACTGATGCGCTCATCTGTTCCGTGAACACGTTTCAGATCATCACTCGTGATAAAATATGGGTTAAATCGATATGTATTTTCGGCAATGCGTGCGTAATGTTTGCTATCCGTGCCCGCCACTGTAAGCGACGGAACAACGGGAACCTCCCCAAAAACTGCACCAATAGACGCCTTGATTTCTGCAAACCCGTCAGATGTAAAGGATGACTGTTTTGTTGGTTCACTACCAACATCGCCACCTTCTGTGGTAACAGTTACTCGTGGATCATTGATAACTGCCTTCGCCCGCTCCAAAACACCCATGACACTATCGCGTGGATGAATTCTGAAATTTACATAGGCTTCGGCCTTTTGGGGCAATATATTACTTTTTGTCCCTGCGTGAAAAATTGTTGGCGCCGTTGTTGTTCTCAGGCTCGCGGCCATCACACGGCTTTCGCCAATCTGTTCGGTCACAAGGGCTTCAAATACCCATAAGTTCGCCAGCACAACTTTTTGAGAATACGGATATTCTGGCACAAGTGTTTGAAGCATTTCACGAACTGCATCTGTCATTTCAAGAGGATATTGATTTTCCGCCAAGGTACCAACTGCACGGCCCACAATTGAAATGGCTGTATCAGGCGCAGGTGTTGAGGAATGCCCGCCCGACGATGTTGCTGTGAGTTTCAGTGTCACAGACCCTTTTTCCGCTAGAGAGATTAATGCTACTGGAACCTGCAGACCTGCGATAATCCCATCCGCTATCCCTGAGCCTTCATCTAAGGTCCAATCCAATTCAATACCCCGTTGCTCCAACAAATCGACAATCGCCTTTGCACCTTGCCTGCCGCCGATTTCTTCATCATGACCAAACGCAAAGTATATATCGCGGCTGGGTTTAAAGCCTGCTTTAATCAAACGCTCAACAGATTCCATCAGCGTTATTACTGACATTTTGTTATCAGAAGAGCCGCGCCCCCATACAAACCCATCTTTGATTTCACCATCAAATGCTGGATAACTCCAACCTGATTCCGTACCACCTTCCACCGGAACAACATCCATATGCGCGAGAAAGGCTATTGGCCTTTTTTCTAATTGCTGATCAGCTTTCCAATGATACAAAAGCGATGCAGGGCCTACGACCTCCCGCTTTAGCGTGCTGTGGACATTCGGATATGTATCCTCAAGAAATTTGTGAAAACCCTCAAATGCTACTTGAGCATAAGGAACATCATAGGAAACGCTAATCGTTTTAAAACGAATAGCTTTCGCGAGGTTTTCAGCCACACTGTACCCAAGCTCATCGGAGTTGTCTGGCCGGTTTATAGAGGAAAGATCGGTAGGGCCGGGTAAAATTGACGCCTTACCAACGAAGATCAAAATGACCAAAGACATGATAGATAGGATGAAGAGGCCAGTTTTTTTGATCATCCCCAATTCCCCTTCATTCTTGATGATTAGACAGTTTTGCCCTTAAAGCGACAAAGATCATAAACCTTACAGCTGCCGCAATCGGGTTTGCGTGCTTTACAGATGTATCGCCCAAGTAAAATGAGCCAATGATGGGCATCAACTCCAAATTCCTTGGGGATAACTTTCATCAGTTTTTTTTCAACAGCAAGTACCGTTTTACCGGGTGCAAGGCCCGTTCGGTTTGATACACGAAAAATATGGGTATCAACCGCACATGTTGGCTGACCAAAAGCGATATTTAAAACAACATTTGCCGTTTTGCGCCCTACGCCTGGTAACTTTTCAAGCTCTTCCCTGGTTTGAGGGACCTTGGAATTATGATCGGCAATCAGTATTTCACTTAAGGCCAATACATTTTTCGCTTTGGCATTATATAGCCCAATAGTTTTCACATGGCTAATGATGCCATCAAGGCCAAGCGCCGCCATTTTTTCTGGCGTCTCCGCGATCTGAAATAATTTTTCGGTCGCTTTATTCACACCTTTATCTGTTGCCTGCGCTGACAACACAACCGCAACCAATAGGGTGAACTCGTTTACATAGTTCAATTCACCTTCTGGATTAGGGTTGTCAGCGTGAAGTCGCTCAAAAAATGTCTGTATATCGGCTTTTTTCATACTAGGCATACGTTAGCGTTCACTAAACGCGCTCTCGAGGGAATTACGAACTGGTCGAAGCAAATATGCAAGCAAACTTTTTTCGCCTGTTTTAATATCGGCAGTTAAAGTCATGCCGGGCACAATTCGGTTTGAAGCCGGATCGGGGCCAACATAATCTTTTTCAAGTTTAATTCGTGTTTTAAAATACGGGCCGTATTCAGGATCATCATCAAACGAGTCTGCTGAAACCTGTTCAACGACACCGTTTATCCCCCCATAACGGCCAAACTTATAACTGTCGACACGTACAAAAACCGACACCCCTGCTTTGATATGGCCAACATCTTTGGGGGACAGTTTTACTTCTGCAATCAGGTTATTATTGGAGGGAACAATATTCATCAAGGTATCACCAGACCCTACGACCAAACCGGGTCGTTCGGTTACCAACCCTGTAACAATCCCATCAACGCCAGCCCTGATCGCTGTTCGCTCCAACCGTTCCTCCAGAAGATCAAGCCGTTCCTTCGCGGTTAAATATTCGGTGTTAATACGGCTAATATTCTCAAGCGCTTCATTCGATAATTCTTCATCGAGCTCCAGGCGTGTCGCTTGTGCGTCCGCAAGAGCGGCTTGCGCACGCCCTAATGCAGTTTGGCGTGAAGCGAGTGCCGCCTTAGCTGATGCTAACTGCTCTTGTGCTTCCAGAAGTGCTAATCTGGATCCTGATCCTGATCCAGCCAGATCTTGGCGAATACGAACCGTTTCTGTTGCAATAGCAACCTGTTCTTCAAAGCTCGCCGCCTCACTTTGTACGCCAGTAATCTCTCGGCCGCGCGCTGTGATTTGTGCATCCAATGCTTCGCGCCGCGCCTTACGGTTAGCGACTGCGCTTTCAAAAACAGCTTTTTGATCGCTGACAATTTCCGCGAAGGTGGTTGCATAAACACCAAAATCAGGCTCACGTTCTTCAACAAAAGCGCGGAGCCTCTCAAGCTCGAGCGCAAGGCTAGCCGTTCTTGCAGCAGCAGAGTTAAGTTCATTATTCAGGGCCGCACCATCAAGCCGCATGAGAACCTCTCCCGACTTCACTTCCTGACCTTCTTGAACCAACACCTCTTTGACCAGACCACCCTCGAGATGCTGGATGGGCTCAACACGCCCTACCGGCAACACTTCCCCAGGTGTAATTGCCTTTTCCGCGAAGGAAGTAAAAGATGCCCAGATAATGAAAACCACGACAACTGCTGTAATCAACTGTAACGCCAGCCTTAGTGCCTGTGGAGGATCGGTTTCTTCCAACTGAACTGCCCGTGCGAGTAATTTAGAATCATCCCGACTAAGCGACTTGGCAACATTAGATGCTGTCCAGGTAACGGGTAAATTCTTTGCCTGCTCTGCCTTTTCAGCCATTTCTTTTCTCCATCATTACCACCGCGTTTAGGATGCCATTACTTTGTCGGGTGCACCAATATCACTAACGGTGCCCTGATTAAGCAGAATAAGTGTGTCAGCCAGTTTTAAATGGCTTGGTCGATGCGATACCATAACAATCGTTTTATTGTGCTTTAGCTTCTTCAAGGTTTCCATCAGAACTGCATCGCCCTTATCATCGAGAGCATGAGCGGGTTCATCCATCAACAATACTGGTGCGTCAGCAATATAAGCCCGGGCAAGCGATAGGCGCTGACGAAGGCCAGAGTTCATTTGCCATATGCTCTGATCACCCACACGGGTTTCAAAACCGTTTTGAAGCGCCTCAATATCCTCTAAAACACCCGCAAGTTCACATGCTTCATACATTTCACTATCACGGGCCGTTGGGTTTCCAAGCCGCAAATTCTGGGCAATCGTACCATGGAACAGTTTCGTTTGCTGCGGAACATAGCTCATAGCGGTTCTGAGTTCCGGAGGTGCGATTTGACGAATATCTACGTCGTCCAATGTAACCTGCCCGCCTTGCGGGGCCTGCAACCCTAAGAAAACCCTTAGAATAGAACTTTTACCAGAACCATTAGATCCAGAAACCGCCAAAAACTCGCCTGGGGCAACATCAAAATTTACACCCAAAAGTGCTGGTTCTGACTGATTATTGTAACGCAGGGATACGCGGTTAAACTTCAATCCGCCCTGCCATGCACGAATAACACCCGAAGCTTGCTTGGCCCGGCCTTGTTCTTCACGGATTTTCATCAAGGCATTAACCTGATCGACAGATACCCGAATTTGCTCAGCACGGGCAAATGTGAGAAACAGATTTTGAATAGGGGACAATACTTTCCAGACAAGAGCCATTGATGCGATCAATTCCCCAACGGAGAGCGTGCCTGAGATTGCCAAATTAACACCAAGCGCCAGTGTTGCCAGTCCCGCTGCATACATTACACTTTGCCCAAGCGTCTGAAAGAGAAATGATATCTGTGCAGTAGAGTGGTGGGCAAGCGCACTTCCGGCTGACAAATCTCGGTATCTATCGGTCCAGACATCTTCAACCGATGCTTCCCGAATTGTCCGCATATTAGATATCGTTTCAACGAGAAAACTATGTTTACGCGCTTTAACCTGACTGGCTTCCTTTACCGTTTGACGTAGTTTAGGGGCTAAAATAAACCAGATAACAGCATAGATACCGATCATAATCAGCGGCACGACAAGCAGCGGCAACGCCAGAATACCTATCACTGCCAGAAAAATAACCACAAACGGTAGTTCAAGGCCAATGGTTACCAGAACACTTGTAAAAATATCTCTGAGCGAGTCAAAACTGCGAACTTTGGCGACCTGATCACCAAGCGGCGCAGATTCAGTCATGCTAGCCGGCAAGCGCAATATTTTTTGGAAGGTACTCACGGCCACAAGATGCTCGATACGAGCGCCAACAAATGCAATTAATCGACTACGAACCAATTTGAGGGCCATATCAAAAACCAGTACGAGCACCATGCCGACCGCTAATCCTGCAAGAATATTAGCAGCCCTGATCGGGATAACCTGATCATAAACAGATAATGTAAATAACGGTACCGCTAGCGCCAACAGATTGATAAAAAACGTCAGGAACAACAATCGCCATATTGCACCATCAAAGCGCCTGATCATTGTTAAAAACCAATTGTCATCGACTTGTGGTTTGGATGCTGCTCTTTCGGACTTGCGGTCTGGGTTTTCGATTAAGTACGTTTTGGCAGGTTTAACATCGCCGCTCAATATAACTTGTTTGCTATCAGCGCCGCTGAATGCCGTTATGCCATCAGCACCACTACTCAGCAAAACATAAGGCTTTTCTTCATCATCTATAATGATGCAAGGGAAAAGGCGTTCATCAATTTCGCCAATCTGACCAACAGCTTTTAGATGACTATTAAACCCAAGCGTCGCCAGTACATTCCTGAGATCAGAAATATCAAGCGAGTCCGCAAAATGCGGTAACGATTCAAATAGTTCTCTTAAGTTTCCGCGCCACCCCAAGGCCTGTAATATCGGGAACAATAAGCCTGCAATAGGTGAATGAGCCTCAAATGAGCCATAGCTACCGCGCTCTAACGCGCCAGCCAATTCATCGAAACCACCTGCCGACAGTCTTGGGCCAGAGGTCTTTTTTAAGACTTTAGCAGAATGGTTCGGGGATTTTTGATCAGTCATGACCCTTCTCCCTTTTTATTCTGCTTGGTAATTGATTTTTTCGTGTGTGCCTGCCTTTGCTGAGGCTCATGCGCTTCAAGCCCACCATTACGGAGTATATAGCGCCGATCCGCCATAGACAGCATTGATGGACGATAGGTCACCAGGACAATTCCTGTATCATCGCGCAAACTTTGCACAAGGTCTTTAAGAAGCGTTTCACCACTATAATCCAAAGACGCATTCGCCTCATCAAATAGGATAAATCTTGGATTGAGAGCCAGCGCCCGTGCAATTACAATTCGCTGAGCGACACCACTTGGTAAACTACTGGCTGATGCTTCACCAACCTGAGTGTCGTAACCATCAGGCATCCGGGCAAATATAGCATCAAGTCCCAAACGGGCGGCATATTCTAGGGCGACATCAAGATGTTCTCTCGAACGGAAGAATGTTAAATTCTCTAAAACCGTTCCCTGCATCAAAATCGGGCGCTGCGGTAAATACGCAATTTGTGGCCGCACCGTATCCATGGCAAAATCGCCTGCATCCCGGTCATTAATCAGAAGCGACCCTTCTTCAAGTTTCAATCGGCCCATCAGGCTATGAAGCAACGCAGTTTTACCAGAACCATTATCGCCCTGAATACCAATAATTTCACCGCGCTTGACCGACAAATCCAGGTCTTTAAAAACAAACGGCATATCTTTGTTAAATCGAAACGCCGCATCCTTAAGCTCAAGCTTCTCTACAACAACATCTTCACCAGACGATGTGTCATCACGGGGTAACGCATCAACTTCTGACAGTTTTTGTTCTGCAACCAAAACCGACTGATATTGTGTCCACAACGATAGGGCACGCATTACAGGTTGCACAGTTCGCCCAGATAGCAACATACAAGCAGCAAGGCCACCAACTGACAGTGAAAAAATACTGCCCTCCGCAGATATGACGCCATAAGCACCAATCGCCACAACAAAGACAAGCGTCGCCTGTGAGAAAAAGCCCCCAACAGCCTGACTGATTGACGCAAGCATTGTCACTTTATGGCCGGCATCAACGCTGCTTGCCATCAAGCGCTCATAGCGTCGCTGCATAAGGGCTTCCATCGCAAGGCCTTTAACCGTATGAATACCCCCAAGCGTTTCAATAATGAAATTATAACGCCTGTCATCCCACACACTGCGCCCCTCAACTGCGCTTTTAAGCCCCTTCGCGAGCCAAAATCCGACAGCAAGCGCGAGGGCAAGCATGACGATGGGAACAAGAACAATAGCGCCACCAATATAGAAAATTAACCCCAGGAACAGCAACACAAAGGGCAAATCAACCATCGCCAACGATGCCTGACTGGCATAAAAATCGCGAACATTTTCAATACTGGCTATTCGATCCAAGTGAATACCCGCTGGAATAGATTCAACCTTTTCCAAATCACTATTCAATAAACGATTAAGGGCTTTTGTTCCTGCCTGGTGCTCATATCTTGCGCCAGCCCATCCCGCGAGCCACGACCTGCCGATTTTAAGGATTGTTTCAAATACCAGAACAACCAATAGCCCAATCAGCAAATACGAAAAGGTCTCAATCGCATTATTTGGAATAATTCTATCGTAAACCTGCAAACTCAACATCGGTAATGCGAGCGACAGGATATTAATGATAAGCGAACATACAAGTATGTCAGCCCGTGCCAGTGGCATATAGTATTTCCAAAGGTGCGCAATATCACCATCAGAGCGTGCTGATTCGGTTAGTGACGGCATGAAACGGACTTTTTTTCCCTTAATCATTAACAGGTAACAACCTTGTCATCGTGTAATTAAGCATCTGAAATCGACGCTCTGTGAATTATTTCTTCTAAAATTTAAACACAAAACTCGTAAAAAATCATGATTCTTCAACACCTTTACATCATTTGAAGCATAATTACCTTCATATGTCCAGCAAGTATAATTTTCAGCAATTTCTATTAAAATTTTAGCTAACCTTTGCATTTTTTTTAACTCAATCTGATCAATAATATCTGTGAGTATATTTTAATGAATTGGTTTCGATGGCGGGTCAGTAACCAATTATCAGGAAAACAGATGGTGAGGTCTATCTAACCTGAAGTGCAAGGAACAAAGTTGTGACTGATAAACAAACATCTAATCGTACCAGTAGCGTCGATCAAGCTCAGGATGAGTTGGCTTTATCGCAGACACAGAATACTCAGAATGAGGAAGCAAAGCTCGCTTCCAATATCGAGTTAGAAGGCAGTGAAAACCTGACTGCCCCCAATTTGCACACCGGATCCACATCGTCTGGGGACAATTTCAATTCCTCTGGCTTTGAAGCATCTGACCCTTCGGTTACCACCAGTGCCACTTCACAAAGCCGATCACAGGATGAAGACCGTGATCAGGACAACTCTTTTGTCAACACAGCACCCACAGAAGTGTCACCACAATCCGATAATGAGGCTGCTAGCAACCAAACTGAGAACCCTGAAGTAACGATCGACACGGTTTCAGTGGACCAAGCCCCGGCACCTGAACAAAATTTCGAGGCAACATCAGCGCCTGCCGCCGCTTTATCGGAAGAAACTGCTGAAATATTCACCGCAGACGACGCAGCACGGTCTGGCCTGTTTGATATCGACGCCACTGACCCAGCGCCAGAGGCGGAAACAACAGACCCTGAGCCAGAGGCAGAAACAACTGACCCAGCGCCAGAGGCGGAAACAACTGACCCTGAGCCAGAGGCGGAAACAACCGATCCTGAGCCAGAGGCGGAAACAACAGACCCTGCGCCAGAGGCAGAAACAACTGACCCAGCGCCAGAGGCGGAAACAACTGACCCAGCGCCAGAGGCGGAAACAACTGACCCTGAGCCAGAGGCGGAAACAACTGACCCTGCGCCAGAGGCAGAAACAACCGATCCTGCGCCAGAGGCGGAAACAACCGATCCTGAGCCTGAGGCAGAAACAACTGACCCAGCGCCAGAGGCTGAGACACCTAACCCAGCGCCAGAAGCAGAAACAACTGACCCTGCGCCAGAAGCAGAAACAACCGATCCTGAGCCTGAGGCAGAAACAACCGATCCTGAGCCTGAGGCAGAAACAACTGACTCAGCGCCAGAGGCTGAGACACCTAACCCAGCGCCAGAAGCAGAAACAACTGACCCAGCGCCAGAGGCTGAGACACCTAACCCAGCGCCAGAAGCAGAAACAACCGATCCTGAGCCTGAGGCAGAAACAACTGACCCAGCGCCAGAGGTGGAAACAACTGACCCAGCGCCAGAGGCGGAAACAACTGACCCTGAGCCAGAGGCAGAAACAAATAACCCTGAGCCAGAGGCGGAAACAAATAACCCTGAGCCAGAGGCAGAAACAACTGACCCTGCGCCAGAGGCAGAAACAACTGATCCAGCACCGGCGGACGATACCTTAAATGTCAACATCTATGGTACAGACCTCGAAGGCAATGTGGTCGAACTAGATCACGGTAGAAATGGTGTCGGCGTCGATACAGGTGATGACCGCATCAGCCAAATCGAATTTGATGCAGCAACGGGGCAAAGCGAAACCGTTGTTATTGAAATTGATCGTTTGGCAGAAGGCGTATCTTTTGAAATTGATCGGTTATTCACAAATGAAAACCGAGACGGCCTAAGCGGAACAGATGAAACAGGCCAATATACCCTGTTCAGAGACGGTGTAGAGGTTGGATCAGGAACATTTGTCGCTAACTCTGGCCGCGATGATGGCTCATTCAACATTCAATCTGATGAACCCTTTGACAAAATTGTCTTCTCTGCTGTTGATTATACGAACGGTGCCAATTCAAATGGTGAAGACCAGAATAGTGATGGCCTTGCAGATGATGGTAGTTTTGACCTTATAGACCAAAACGGAAATGAAATAGCCGTTGGTGACAATCGAACTGACAGTTCAGATTTTACTATCAAAAGCGTCTCCTTTGACCTGGTTGATGAGAGCAACAGCGATATTACCGAAGCACTCTCCGGTAATGTTTTAGATTTAGACGACACTGCTGTTGATTCTACAATAGGAAGTAATTTCGAAACAATTCCAACCGATGCTTCAGATGAAGAAAAAAGCGAACAGCCAGCGGCTGAAGCGGATGCCCCAGCGCCAGCAGCAGAAGAAGCGGCACCTGAGCAAGCAGCCGAGGAAACTCCGGCGGCTGAAGAAGAAACGCCCGCACCACAAGCTGAGAGCGAACAGCCAACGGCGGAAGCTGATGCCCAAGCACCAGCGCCAGCAGCGGAAGAAGCAGCACCAGAGCAAGCAGCCGAGGAAACTCCGGCAACTGAAGAAGAAACGCCCGCACCACAAGCTGAGAGCGAACAGCCAACGGCGGAAGCTGATGCCCAAGCACCAGCGCCAGCAGCGGAAGAAGCAGCACCAGAGCAAGCAGCCGAGGAAACTCCAGCAACTGAAGAAGAAACGCCCGCACCACAAGCCGAGAACGAACAGCCAGCAGTCGAAGCTGAAGCGGATGCTCCAGCGTCAGCAGCAGAAGAGACGGCACCTGAGCAAGCAGCCGAGGAAACTCCGGCAACTGAAGAAGAAACGCCCGCACCACAAGCCGAGAACGAACAACCAGCGGCGGAAGCTGATGCCCAAGCGGCAGAAGCTGAAGCGGATGCCCCAGCGCCAGCAGCAGAAGAAGCAGCACCTGAGCAAGCAGCCGAGGAAACTCCGGTGGCTGAAGAAGAAACGCCAGCGCCACAAGCTGAGAACGAACAGCCAGCGGCGGAAGAAGCAGCATCAGAGCAAGCAGCCGAGGAAACTCCGGTAGCTGAAGAGGAAACGCCGGCACCACAAGGCGAGAGCGAACAGCCAGCGGCAGAAGCTGAAGCGGATGCTCCAGCGCCAGCAGAAGAAGAGGCGGCTTCAGAGCAAGCAGCCGAGGAAACTCCGGTAGCTGAAGAAGAAACACCGGCCCCACAAGCTGAGAACGAACAGCCAGCGGCAGAAGCTGAAGCGGATGCCCAAGCGCCAGCAGCGGAAGAAGAAACACCTGAAACTCAGGCAGGTGAAACAATTGTTGGTACCAACCAAAATGACGCTCTGACAGGCAGTGATAACGCAGATACGATAACAGGCGGTAAAGGTCACGACACAATCAGCGGCGGTGATGGTGACGACAATATCAACGGCGGAAAAAATGCTGACCATATTTCTGGCGGAAACGGTAATGATACCCTGCTAGGCGATAGAGGACACGACAATGTTGCTGGCGGTGATGGCAACGACGTTTTATCCGGTGGTCAAGGACGTGACACACTCAGCGGCGGTGCCGGAAACGACACAATTGATGGCGGTAACAATCCCGATCTCATTGACGGCGGTGCAGGAAACGATGTTATTTCTGGCGGCAATGGTAAAGATACCATAAGTGGGGGAAGCGGAGATAATCAAATTGACGGCGGAAACGGAAACGATACTGTCACATTTGACGGTAACGCTGATGATTATACCGTAACATACGACTCAACCACTGACAGCTTCACTATTACAGGCGAACAGGGAACCGATACAGTCACAAATGTGGAAACCTTCTCTTTCGCAGATGGCAATATTAGCAAGTCAGACCTAATCGAGTTGGCGTCAGAACAAGCGAGCGCACCAGCAGCGGAAGAATCTGAAACTGATACGCCAGCGGCGGAAGCTGAAGGTGCAGCACCTGAGCAAGCAGCCGAAGAAACTCCGGTAGCTGAAGAGGAAACGCCGGCACCACAAGGCGAGAGCGAACAGCCAGCGGCAGAAGCTGAAGCGGATGCTCCAGCGCCAGCAGAAGAAGAGGCGGCTTCAGAGCAAGCAGCTGAGGAAACTCCGGCGGCTGAAGAAGAAACGCCTGCCCCACAAGCTGAGAGCGAGCAACCAGCGGCAGAAGCTGAAGCGGATGCCCAAGCGCCAGCAGCGGAAGAAGCGGCTTCAGAGCAAGCGGCTGAGGAAACTCCGGCAGCTGAAGAAACGCCTGCACCGCAAGCTGAGAGCGAACAGCCAGCAGCAGAAGCAGAGGCGGATGCCCCTGCGGAAGACGCAGCACCTGAGCAAGCAACTGAGGAAACACAGACGTCTGAAGAGGAAAGTCAGGATGATGGCAATAATGGCCACGGCAATGACGCTGACGGCGTAGATGCCAGCAATCCTGGTAATAATGGCGGAAACGGAAACGGAAACGGAAACGGAAACGGAAACGGAAACGGAAACGGAAACCAAGGTAACAATTCAGATCACGACAGTTCGTCAAGTAATGATGAAGGAAACGATGAAGTACCAACACAATCGGAAGGTGACGAATCCGTAAGTACATCAGCACAGTCCAGTCAATCAGACTCTAGCGATAGTGCTGCTTCTGAAAGCGACGCTGAAGAAACTCAAGAACCAAAAACACTATTTGAAGAAAACTTCAATGATGGGTCTTCCAGTTTCACAGCAACAGAGGGTAGCAATGTTAATCAAGGAAGCCATGGCACGAGTAACGGCGCCTATACCTTCAATGGTACGACCAATCAAAGCGCACCTGACGGGGCTGTTACCCTAACAAGTAGCGAAATCGACATTAGCGGCGAAACCGATCTTGCTCTTAGCCTGGATATAAGCGCAAGCGGTGGTCTGGAAGCTGGCGGATCTGTTGCAGACTATTTGAATGTATATGTAACAATCGACGGGGAAAGACACCAAGTTGTCGATGTCGATGGCTCTCCGAACCCTGATGGATCGGTTAGTATTCAAATCACTGGCCTTCCTGAGGGCTCTGTGGCGGTCATCGAAGTAGAAGCCAAAACAACACTCGCAGGCGAAACCTACACGATTGATAACGTCAAACTTGAAAGTGGTGTTGAAAGCACACCCGAAACTGAAGGCTTACAGTCATTCTCTGGATTCAATGGTGGTGACGGAAATGACACGCTCATTGGAAGTAATGATGCTGATGATATTAATGCTGGTGCAGGAAACGACCAGGTTCAGTCTGGTGCAGGTAACGACACCGTAGAAGCTGGCGATGGAAATGATACTGTATATTCGGGCTCCGGTAACGACAGTGTAACCGGCGGCCAGGGCAATGACTTTGTTAGCTCTAGTTCTGGAAATGACACCGTTGATTCAGGTGACGGCAACGACACAGTATATGCCGGCTCTGGCGATGACAGTGTATCAACTGGATCAGGAAATGATGGTATCAGCGCCAGTTCGGGCAATGATACTGTTGATGCTGGTGATGGTAATGATGTCGTTTACGCAGGATCAGGTAACGATAGTGTAAATGCAGGCGACGGCAATGATTTTGTCAGCGGCAGTTTCGGTGATGACACCATTGATGGTGGTGCGGGCAACGATACGCTTTCCGGTGGATCAGGCAATGACCTGTTCACATTCGGTGCCGACAGCGGAAACGATGCCGTAAGTGGTGGCGACGGCTGGACCGATACATTAGATATTGGTGACAAGGTTGGTGACAGCTTAAGCGGTCAAAGTTGGACAATCAACCTCGACGATGGTTCGCAAATAACCAGCGAGAATGATAATTATCTCGATCTAACAGAAGATGCGTCTGGAACAATTGATTTCGAAGATGGAACATCAATCGATTTCGAAGGGATCGAAAAGGTTACTTGGTAAACATCCATCTACCAAGCTGCGGAGAGCTGATCTGATATCTGATATCAGGTCAGCTTTTTTGCAATCATGCTTACCTGATCCTTCAATCGCTCCAAATCATGGTCAGTTGAAAGCCTATGGTCACCGCCCGGCACCAAAATAATATCAACATCGTCGCCTGTAAGTTTATCCGCAATATTAAGTGCCGTTTGCCAAGGAACATCTGCGTCCTCAAGGCCTTGAATTAACCGGACGGGGACATCAAGATGAATAGGGCCATGGACCACCCGGTTTTGCCACCCATCATCCATAAGTGCCTTCGTAATTGTGTAGGGTTGATCGCCGTATTCTGTTGGAATTTTCACAAAACCCTCATCAAGAATTGCCCTGCGCTGATCATCCGAGAACTCCTCATTCCACATACGGACAGTAAAATCCGGCGCTGCCGCAATCCCAATAAATCCAGCGACCCGCGCGCGTCGAGCCTTTGCTGCCAGCAATGAAATCCAGCCCCCCATCGATGATCCGACCAAAATTTGAGGGCCCTCAGTTAATTCATCGATAACCGCCAACGCGTCTTTTAACCATAGACCAATGGTGCCATCTTCAAACTTTCCTGACGATTGGCCATGGCCTGAATAATCAAACCTTACGAAAGATCGGTTTTCAGCCTTGCACATCGCCTCTAAGGCCAATGCTTTAGACCCTTCCATGTCGCTCATAAACCCGCCAAGAAAAACCACACCAGGTGATTTTGCACGAACGGCAGGTGTCTTGTGATACGCGATTTTTGTACCGTGGCTGGTTCTTATAAACTTAGGTTCGATCATTTGAAGGGCTTCCCTTTTATATCCATCATGGTTTTGATGCCACAAAAGGCGGGTATTATCATGTGATTTCTGAACTTTTACGCCCTTTTTATTCGCGGTCTCTTGACTCGGAACCAACAGCCCGTTAACCCGCTTCTATCTATATTTTTTTAACAGGAAGCTATATCATGAGCGATGTAAAAGTGGAAAACTCTCCGGTCAACCTGCGCCTGCCCGATGGCAGCGTACGCACGTTTGATGGACCGGTGACGGGCACCACCCTTGCCATGGATATTGGCCCTGGTTTGGCCAAGGCCGCGCTTGCCATTACTGTTGACGGTGAAATGTGGGATCTTTCACGTTTGATCGAAGCAGACGCTGACGTTTCTATCATTACAAAGCGCGATGAAGACGGCCTTGAACTAATGCGCCACGATGCGGCGCATATTATGGCTGAAGCTGTGCAGGAGCTATTTCCGGGCACTCAGGTAACAATCGGCCCCGTTATCGAAGATGGTTTCTTTTATGATTTTGCACGTGATAAACCATTTTCCGAAGATGACCTCGAAGTCATTGAAAAACGCATGCAGGAAATTGTTGCCCGCGACGAGGAAATCATCCGTGAGGTTTGGGACCGTGATGAAGCCATCGCCCATTTTAAATCAATTGGGGAAGAATACAAAGCCGAGATCATTTCAGATCTTCCCGCTGATGAGGTTGTCACTATTTACCGCCAAGGTAACTGGCTTGACCTTTGCCGCGGCCCACACCTTCCTTCAACAGGAAAACTAGGTGACGCCTTTAAACTAATGAAGGTTGCTGGCGCATATTGGCGCGGTGATAGCAAAAACGAAATGCTGACCCGTATTTACGGCACCTGCTGGCGCGACAAGAAGGAACTGAAATCATACCTTCACCGCCTTGAAGAAGCTGAAAAGCGCGACCACCGCAAGCTTGGCCGCGAGATGGACCTGTTCCACCTTCAAGAGGAAGCGCAGGGATCGGTTTTCTGGCACCCGCAGGGGTATACGATCTGGCTCCAGTTAGAAGCCTACATCCGAAATCGCCTCAAAGATGCTGGATACAAGGAAATTAAAACGCCGCAACTTCTCGACAGTAAGTTTTGGGAACAATCAGGACACTGGTCCAAGTTCCGGGAAAATATGTTTGTCGTGCCAGACGAGGTTCCTTCCACTGAGGAGGATGCCCCGATCATTCCTGCGGACGCAAAATTGATGGCTCTCAAGCCGATGAATTGCCCTGCGCACGTTCAGGTTTTCAAGCAAGGGATCAAAAGTTACCGCGATTTGCCGATCCGGTTTGCTGAATTTGGTTGCTGCCATAGAAATGAAGCGCATGGTGCGCTGCACGGTCTGATGCGTGTTCGCCAGATGACACAGGATGACGCCCATATTTTCTGCCGCGAAGACCAGATCACTGAAGAAAGCGTTGCATTCTGTGCGCTCTTATCTTCCGTATACCGTGACCTTGGCTTCCCTGACTTTAAGGTTCTTCTGGCAACGCGCCCTGAAATGCGCGCCGGTGATGACGACGTTTGGGACCGCGCTGAGCAAGGTCTGGAAAAAGCCCTTAATCAAGCGGGAATTGAATTTGATTATGCGCCGGGTGAAGGGGCATTTTACGGACCGAAACTAGAGTTTCACCTAAGCGATGCAATTGGTCGTACGTGGCAATGTGGAACGCTTCAGCTTGATTTTGTTCTGCCTGAACGCCTTGATGCTCACTATATCGGTGAAGACGGGGCCAAACATCGCCCTGTTATGCTACACCGTGCGATCCTGGGGACATTGGAACGTTTCATTGGAATTATGATCGAGCATTATGCCGGTAAAATGCCGCTTTGGATGGCACCGACGCAGGCCGTTGTTGCGACCATCACAACAAGCACTGAAGAGTATGCTCAATCGGTTGTGGAGAAGCTAGAAGCCGCTGGTATGCGGGTGAAACTGGACGCCCGTAATGAGAAGATAAACTATAAGGTCCGCGAACACAGCCACGCCAAGGTTCCTGCAATTCTTGTTGTTGGCCAGAAAGAAGCAGACGAAAACAAGGTCAGCATTCGCCGTATCGGCAGCAAAGACCAAACCGTTGTGGATCTTGAAGAGGCAATCGCTGCACTTGCTCTTGAAGGTAAAATGCCGAACGGAGAGGCGTAACAAGCCGGATAACAAAAAGAATAGCGCCAAAAACCCCTCGCCAGCAGCGGTTTAAGGCGCTATACTATAGATGAATTAACGATTTTTGAGGTTTTAACTGAAAAAATCACCCCCAATATGGTTCAACAAGCAATAGGAGACCGAACATAGGTAGAGGGCAATTTGCGGGTCCACCCAAACAGGAAGGACCACGCGTCAATGGATCAATCAGAGTGAATGAGGTCCGTTTAATAGGAGCAGAAGGTGAAAACCACGGTGTAGTATCAATCGATAAAGCAATTGGAATCGCAAAAGATTCCGGCCTTGATCTTGTTGAAATTTCACCAAATGCCGAACCCCCTGTATGTAAGGTTCTCGACTACGGTAAATATAAGTACGAGCAGCAGAAAAAAGCTAACCTTGCTCGGAAAAAACAAAAAACCCAAGATGTCAAAGAAATCAAGATGCGTCCAAATATCGACGTACATGATTACAATGTGAAATTGAAAAAAGTTCATCAGTTCATTGATAATGGTGACAAGGTTAAACTAACCATTCGATTCAGAGGCCGCGAAATGGCGCACCAGGATCTTGGTATGGAGGTTCTAAACCGGGTTGTTGCAGATGTTGAAGAATCAGCAAAAATTGAAGCAAGACCAAAATTGGAAGGCCGCCAAATGATTATGGTGGTTGCTCCTAAATAATCGCTTTTTACATAGTGATCTATCAAGCCGTTTTAAAATTTGAAGCGGCTTTTTTATTGCGTTTTTGATTTTATCGCCTTAAGCCGAGCTTCTAAATGAAGTTCAACGTAAGGAGAGAAACAATGCCTACGTTCAAAACATATACAAATCAGCCGTTCTTTTGAGGTCATCAGCAAGCGACGGAAATCCTATCCATCAGAAACACAGGTCAAGCGCGGTGAACGATATGTTCATGGTAATATAGAGCTTGTGGAAAAACTTGGCCGTAATGACCCTTGTCCTTGTGGGTCCGGCTATCGGTTTCAAGCGATGCTGTATGAAGACAAAAAAACATGACGGTAGCAATCGTCATTATTATTACAGAGATAAATAATTATTATTACAGAGATAAATAATTCATTCTGTTCTTAAACGATCCAGCTGTACGGCGGATATATTCCGCCGTACGTATAAATATTCCTGAATTTAACGCTATATTCCAGTATATTCATCTGGCATTCTCGGCAAGACTTCTGAAGACTGCAATCACCCCACCGACAAGAGGGTATTAAAAACAATAGCTTAGGAGACCAACATGAAGTTTGGTGATTATATACGACAGAAGCGAGAGGCAAATGGTTGGACCCAGCCCGAGGCCGCAGCGAGGATGGATATCGAGCAGTCTTATCTTTCAAAATTGGAAACTGGGAAGTCATACCCATCGGAAGATATATTCAATAGGTTATTAAAGGCCTATGATATTGACGCCGGTGACATGAGCAGATCTATTTTCTCAGCGGAACTCGATAAACTGCGGGAAATTAAGGAAGTCCGTTCAGTGGTGCTGGAACGTCAAACCAATGAGATTAAATTTACCCGAGGCTGGATGGTTGCAGGTTTGGTTATGCTCATGCTGGGTGGGGGCTCGCTTGGATTAGGGTTTATTGGAATAGGTAAACTTCCAGAGCGCCATCAACAATTCCACTATAAATCATTGGGCATAATTTTGCCCGGAGAACCGTTGAATGTTTTTGACGTTATCTACACATCACATGCGTCAAGCGGTTCATTAGAAGCTGTGCGTAAACGCGAGGCAGAGTTTAATGCGCGAAAACAAACGATGACTGACCGGATGCACGAACTTATTGAGACCCACAGTAGTTTTAGAGGTGAGCAGTACGTCAAGAAAACACTAAAAGGCAAAAGACGATATAGGTTTTTTAACGATAGTGAGAAAGAGGTTGAGTCGTCACTAAAATGGTTTTTAGCGCCGGCCTTTATGTTTCTTGCTGGGAGTATAGGCTGCTTCTTTGTAAGTTTTCGCTGGAGATAAAACAACAAGTCTCACTAAATCGCCCTTTCTATGTTAGGGCGGTTTTTTGTTGTGAAAAACACAACGCCCAATCATAATAAAGGCATTACTGTTGCAAACGGGGCTATATTATGGACCTAAATGCCATCAAAACCTTTTGCCGAACCATTGAAGCCGGGAATATGACCGCGGCCGCCAAGGCGCTTCATATCACCAAATCGGTCGCGAGCAGACGCCTTCAGGCCCTCGAGGAAGATTTAGGAGTACGCTTGCTTCAGCGCGCAACCCGGGGCGTTAGCCCTACAGACGAAGGCGCACTATTCTATGAGCGGTGCCAACGCATCCTTGATGATCTTGATGACGCACAGCAAGCGGTTAAGCACGCGAGCGATAATCTGGTTGGGCATATAAGGGTTACAGCACCGCGAAGCTTCGCTGACCTTCACCTTAGAAAAGCCTTTATTGCGTTTATGAAACTGCATCCAGCGGTCACTCTTGAATTAAACCTAACCGATGAACGCGTCGATATCGTAAGCGGTGGCTATGACCTCGGGTTTCGGATTACATCAAACCTTGATGACAGCGCCCTTATTGCCAAAAAGGTCGCCCCCATGCGCTTTCACACCGTTGCAAGCCCCGATTACCTAAAGGAATATGGAACCCCGCAAACACCGGACGACCTTAGGCATCATAAATGTTTGTTTTATGCCAATGTCTCCGCCAACCAGCAATGGCGGTTTTTGGACGGCTCTCAGATGAAATCCGTTCGGGTGACCGGACCCATGATGTCAAATTCAGGCACCCTTCAGTTAGAAGCCGCTATCAACGGCCTCGGGGTAGCAACCTTACCGCATTTCTTCCTTCACGATGCATTAGAGGATGGGCAACTGGTCACGATATTGGATGACTATATCAAGAATGAAAGCGCCCTTTATGCCTTATATCCAGAGAAACGGCACCTGCCCCTGAAGGTTCGAACCTTGATCGACTTTATAACAAGCTGGTTTACTCAGCCTCAGCACCAAAAATGCCTATAAGCTTCTTAAGTTGCTAAAAAAGCAACACGGTAATGCAATAAACTAAGCTAGTGTGTCATGAAAACTGACCCTATATTCGCCCTATCACTTCAAATAAAAGGGCAAGACAATGGGTTTACTAATTGACGGCGAATGGCACGATAAATGGTATGATACCAAATCAAGCGGCGGACGCTTTATCCGAAGTGAAAGCCAGTTCAGAAATTGGATAACAGCAGATGGAAGCGCCGGAGCCACAGGCACTGACGGTTTCAAGGCAGAGGCTGGTCGCTATCATTTATATTTGTCACATGCTTGCCCGTGGGCGCACCGAACAGCGATTAT
The DNA here is from genome assembly GCF_024398015.1 of Kordiimonas sp. SCSIO 12610. GTDB lineage: Bacteria > Pseudomonadota > Alphaproteobacteria > Sphingomonadales > Kordiimonadaceae > CANLMI01. The sequence continues at coordinate 252,827 of NZ_CP073747.1, read as the reverse complement.
GCGAAGCCTAAAAGGCCTTGAGGAAATGATCAGTGTCTCATTCGTTAGTCCTATTATGCTATCTGAAGGCTGGACATTTGACGTAGGCACAGGAAGCACCGGTGATCCCTTGTTTGGTTTCGATTTTCACCACCAAATATATACAAAGGCAGACCCCAAGTATTCTGGCCGTGTTACCGTTCCTGTTTTGTGGGATAAAAAACAAAACACGATCGTATCGAACGAATCGGCTGATATTATCCGTATGCTCAACAGTGCCTTTGACACGGTCGGCGCAAAGGAAGGTGATTATTGGCCGACAAGCGCGAGAGATGACATCGAAGCCATAAACACCCGAGTTTATCATGAGGTAAATAACGGCGTGTACAAAGCAGGGTTTGCCACAAGCCAGGAAGCCTATGAAGAGGCTATATATCCCCTTTTTGAAGCCTTGAACTGGTTGGAAGACATCCTTGAAAAACAGCGATATTTGCTCGGAAGCCAGTTAACAGAAGCAGATATTAGACTGTTTACAACGCTCGTTCGATTCGACCCAGTATATTTTGGCCATTTCAAATGTAATATCAGATCGCTCGAAAGCTATTCTGCGCTAACAGGTTTTGTGCGCGATATCTATCAAATCGCTGGCATCGCAGACACGGTAAATATGGATCATATCAAAACCCATTATTACGCGAGCCACCGCACTATCAACCCAACAGGTGTCGTGCCTGTCGGTAACGGATTTGATTTAAACGCACCGCATGGACGCGATCAATTATAATCATGCAAGCCAACTTAAGGATAGAATAATGACAGCACGCCACATTCAGATGGTTTATCCCGCAGAAACCATGAGCGAAGGTGTTCGTGTAACCGTTCATCGCACCATTGGGAAACGCGGATTGATGAATTTAGACCCCTTTCTCCTTTTAGATGAGTTTGAATTAAAACCAGGAACTGGCGCTGGCTTTCCTGAGCATCCACATCGGGGTTTTGAAACCATGACCTATATGTTATCGGGCGCCATCAAGCATACAGATACGGTTGGAAATACCGGTGTTATCAGACCCGGAGACGCGCAGTGGATGACAGCAGGCAGCGGTATTATTCATTCCGAAATGCCCGTTGCGGGGGAAAGTGATATCATTCACGGCCTTCAGCTTTGGGTAAATCTGCCCGCCGCAGACAAAATGAAAGCACCCCAATACCGCGATGCATCAGCAACCAACATCCCGCTAATCGAAAAGGATGGCTATATTGCACAAATTATCGCTGGCGAGTTCGAAGGCACACAAGGACCAATCAATGACGTGGCGATCAATCCATTATATATGGACATAACTCTTTCAGGCGATGGGGAAGTTTCCATCCCTGTTGAAGCCGAACACACTGTTTTTCTGTATGTGATAACAGGCGCCGTCAAAATAGACAGCCAAAACCTGGAGCAACGCAGTCTGATTGTTTTAACGGACGGCGAAAAGGTTCAATTAAGTGGGGACAAAAACAGCCGTTTCCTTTTAGTCGCTGGTCGCAAAATCAACGAACCTGTTGCCCGCTATGGCCCGTTTGTTATGAATACTCGTGAGGAAATACTGGCGACCATTGATGATTTCAATAACAAGCGTTTTCCCGGGCAAAGTTAAAGACAGAAGACCGACAGCTGAGGAACCCACTGACCAGAGGCCGAGTATCTGTAATTTTGAAATGCATACGCAGATTATTTGTGAGGCATACAGGCCTTTACGGCGACAGGTTCGTTGACAAAATCAGTCTGGTAACAGTTTTCCAGAAGCGAACAATAACAAGCCTCGGCCTTTATTTTCCAGCGGCTATTGTTCAAGCGATCCCAAAATTCCCGATTATTATCATCAAGCTCTAGAGATAAAACCTGAAGTTCTTTACCGACCGGCATAATCTTGTTGTTCACAATTCCTGTCACAATAAATCCGGCCTTTGCTTCCGGCTTTGCAAACCACGAACGATCTGCCCCTTCGGGAGCGCAGCACGCCAGAAGGATATCATAAACATTACTGCTTTTTTTAATACCTTTTGCGTCACCATCATCATATGACATGGAAAAATTTTTGATAATAGCAGGGCCAACACCAACATTTTCCACTTGAAGATATATCTTCGCTTTCTCGGCTTCAGTATCATAGTTTCCTGACGAAAACTGCAGGTAAGGCCAGGTAGCGGCCTTAACCTGTTTTTCTTCTGATTGGGCCTGAAGAAAGGTGGCATAAAAACTAGCGGCAGAAATCAGAACAGCACACACAGCAATTACCAGATTAAGGGTATCCTTGGTAATTCGAGTTGACTGCTCTGATTTTTTTGCCATTGTTTCACTAACCTTTTTCAGCTTATCCCAAAATTGACCGCAGGTGACGTGTCGCGAAGCTAAGTTTGGCAACGGTCAATGTCCCTGCTGAACGAAGGTCATCTATCAACCGCTGTGCACGAATGATTGAGGTTTGCTGTTCAGCCTGCCAATCGGACGTAGCCTTCAAAGCAGGCTTCTTGCCAGCTGATTTACAAACCTGTTTCACAAGTTCAGTTTGCTGATCTGCCAAGTCTTCCTTTAGCGAACGAATTGCAAGCACTTCCCAGTGATCATCAGGTACAATGCGGTCCGCGCGTTGACGTAACCAGTCAAACCCAAGCATATCCCCAAGCGCAAAATGAATTGTCGCAGCAAAATCAACCTTCTTATTCTCTGTTTCAGCAACAGAAATAATATCCGCACCCGAACTGAGAACTTCAAAGCCTGCAACAAATGTTGCGAGTTTATGGCTAACGCCTCCCTCTTTAAGGGGGTCCCTGCGGCTGATAAAGGCTTCCTGCGCTGGTTTGCTCAGTATCTCCTGCTTGATATTAAAGAGCGCTTTCACAGGCGTCGCAAAACGATCGATCAAATCGACGATATTATAAGGACGCGGCAAGTTTCTAAGCACCCATAACACCTGATCTTTCAAGGAGTTTGAAAGCGAACGGTGCATATCATACTGAAGCGCAGCATCAACCTTGTAATCAAGCGCGTTAACTGCATCCCACATGCCTTGAAGCCCATAGATGCCGCGAACTGCAACAAAAGCCGCCACAATATCCTCAACACCAAGCCCGGTTTCTTCTTTCACTTCGTATACAAAGGTCAAACCGCCCCAGTTGACAACCTCGTTCGCAAGAACTGTAGCAACAATTTCTCTCCGTAGTCTATGAGACCGAATTTCTTCAGGGAACCGTTTACGAAGCGTCGTCGGGAACCCCCACTCAAGCTCGGGCTCCAGAACAGGATCATCAATTAAAGACCCCTTCATCAAAATATCAACAAGTGACATTTTCGCATACGCAAGCAGGGTTGAAATTTCTGGCCTGCTGAGACCTTTTTCATTCGCTTCAAGCTCTAAAAAGCCCTCATCAGACGGTAGGTTCTCAATTTCCCTGTTCAAACCACCATCACGCTCTAATGTACGGATAAGGCCCAAATGATATTGACGCGAATTGACAGCCTCTGCCTCAGCTAGGGAAATAGCCTGCGTTTGCAAATAGTTGTCCGAGAGAACAATATCAGAAACTTCATCAGTCATCTCGACGAGTAAGCTATCGCGGTCCTCGCGGGTAAGTTTTTTCTTGGAAATAACATCAGCAAGCAAAATCTTGATATTCACTTCCTTATCAGAACAATCCACACCCGCCGAATTATCGATAAAGTCAGTGTTTGAGCGACCACCCAAACGACCGTATTCGATCCGCGCTTCCTGTGTCATGCCCAAGTTACCACCTTCACCGATAACTTTTACTTTAACCTCAGGTGCGGTAACGCGGAGCGGATCGTTCGCACGGTCACCAACATCGGCATCTGTTTCTGTGGTTGCACGAATGTATGTACCAATACCACCAAACCACAAGAGGTCGGCCTCAGCTTTCAGGATTGTATTAATAAGGACATTAGGAGCCATGGACGTCTCTTCTGTCCCTAACCAAGCCTGAATTTCAGGCGATAGATCAATTGACTTCGCGGCCCTAGAGAAAATCCCGCCGCCTTTGGAAATCAGTTTGCTATTATAGTCTTCCCAGCTTGAGCGCGGCAAATCAAAGAGGCGCTTACGCTCTTTCCACTTGGCTTTGCTGTCTCCTGCTTCCGGGTCGATAAAGATATGCATGTGGTTAAAGGCCGCCTTCAAATGCAAGGTTTTGGAGAGCAGCATTCCGTTTCCAAAAACGTCACCCGCCATATCGCCGACACCAACAACCGAGAAGACATCTTCCTGAACATTGACACCCATTTCTCTGAAATGACGCTGGACGCTGATCCACGCACCTTTGGCCGTAATACCCATTTTCTTATGGTCATAGCCATTGGACCCACCTGACGCGAATGCATCATCCAGCCAGAACCCTTGGCCTTCGGAAATACCGTTCGAAATATCGGAAAAGGTCGCTGTTCCCTTGTCGGCTGCAACAACAAGATACGGGTCATCGCCGTCGCGGCGCACTAACTCTTGTGGGGGTTTCACTTTGCCTTTTACAAGATTATCAGTAACTGAGAGTAGGCTGGATATGAATGAGCGATAAGACGCAACGCCCTCTTCCATGAAAGCATCACGGTTCATTGAAGGGGTTAATTGTTTAGGGAAAAAGCCACCTTTCGCACCCTGTGGAACAATTACCGCATTTTTCACCTGCTGCGCTTTTACCAGGCCAAGTACCTCGGTTCTGAAATCCTCACGGCGATCGGACCAACGCAGACCACCACGGGCAACAGGGCCACCGCGCAGATGCACACCTTCCACACGTGGGGAATAAACCCATATTTCAGCGTGCGGCCTTGGAAGTGGTGCTTCTTCAACTTCGTTTGAGCGAATTTTAAAGGCAAGAGCACGTTCGTCAGCACCAAGCTTAACACCAGACTGGTAGAAATTGGTTCTAAGCGTAGATCTGATAACATTAACATATGCACGGAATATACGATCCTGATCAAGGCTGGAAACGCTCTCCATCAATTTTTTCAGGCCTTGTATTATCGTTTCAGCAATAGTGTCACGATTATCGCCTGAATACTCTGGATCAAACTGAACGGCAAAAAGGGCGATCAGCTGACTAGCAATTTGTGGATGCTCTACCATACAATCGGCGATATAATCCGGTGAATAGCCAAGCCCAAGTTGTCTCAGATATTTTCCGTACGCGCGTAGAACAACAATCTCATCCCATGCCATCGCACTCGCAAGCACAAGCTGATTAAAATCATCATCTTCTACGACGTTTTTCCAAACCATGAGGAATAAATCCTCAATAACCGGCTTGATACGCTCCATAGAAAATGCACAGCCTTCCTCAAGCTCTAAAGCAAAGTCGTGAATGTAACTCGGCTGCTCTGACCTGACTTCATATGAGTGCTCGCTGAGGACCCGGAAACCCATATTTTCCAATACTGGCATACAACTAGATAATGGAACCAAACGGCAACCATGATGGATCTTAAGCCTGTAACGATTATCACCGTCACCAAGGTGATGATAGAAATCAACTCGCAAATCATCTGCACCTGCTAATTCCTCAAGTTTCGCAATATCATAAGCGGCCTGTGCTGGCGAAAATGCTGCGCGGTACGCAACCGAGAAACGTCCGCGGTACGCATGATTTAATTGATTACCATGTTCTTCACCGTAACGTGAAACCAATTCAAAATGCAGACGATCGGGCCAACCTTGAGCTGCCTCAGCAATTTGTTGGTTGATATCACCCTCGTCAACATTTGGAACCTGACCAGGTTTGGTGCGAATAATAAAATGCCAGCGCGCGAGTGATTCTTCACTCAACATTGCGTAATAAACAGAAACTTCACCATTGAAGGCTTCACATAAAATACGCGCTGCGGCTGCCCTCAAACTGGAATTATAATTCTCGCGGGGCACATAAACGAGCGCAGAGACAAACCTTTCAAACTTATCGCGCCGTATAAAAGCACGTGGGCGTGGTCGCTCCGTCAACTGGAGAATGCCCATTGCTGTTTCAAATAAATTGTCTTCCGCAATCTGAAACAATTCGTCCCGTGGGAACGTTTCCATAATATGTGCGATTGCTTTGCCTGCGTGGCTTTTGGGTGCAAAACCGCTTCGTGACTGGATATTAGCAACTTTTGTTCTCAAAAGCGGCACATCATGAGCAAACTGGCTGTATGACAGCGAAGTAAACAATCCGACGAAACGGCGCTCGCCAATTGCATTGCCTTCCGAGTCGAAAATTTTAACACCAATATAGTCGAGATGAGAAACACGGTGAACGGTAGATTTTACATTCGCTTTAGTAATGATCACAGGTTCAGGTTGCGCTAAAAAGTGCCGGATTTCATCCGACATTGGTGTCAACCCATCGCGGTTACGCAGAACATTTCGATCAACATCCCGCAGAATGCCGAGACCAGAGCCTTCCACTTGAGTAAATTTAAGAGACTTCTTCTGTAAATCAAAACGATACTCGCGGAAGCCAAGGAACGTGAAATGATCCGCACCTAACCAACGCAAAAAACGAATAACCTCGTCAACTTCGTCATTATCGATTGGTGGTGGGTTAACTGTAAGCGAAGCAACAGTTTCATCAATTTTTGCCAACATTCCACGCCAATCGCTAACGGCACCGCTTACATCGCTTAAAATAGATGTAATAACCGCCTGATACTCAGCAATCTGGTTTTTATCAGATAGCGTGTCGATTTCGATAAACATGAAAGATTCGCGTGTTTCTTCACCACCATCATGTACACGTAACCCTTTTTTGTCGCGCATTGTTGATAAAATAGGGTGATGCATCATGTGAATGCGACTCTTAAGAGTGGATGTTAATCCGCCTGTGATTGAATCGACCAGAAAAGGCATATCATCGGTTATAATCATCAGCACACTGTGATGGCTGCTCCAGCCCTCTTTCGGGAAACGAGGGTTGAGTATTTTCACGAAAGGCTTGCCTGTTACCCGTTTGGAAGATGCCTCCCAGAACCCTTTTGTAATCGCAAAGAGCGTGGTTGCCTCTCTGTCAAAAAAGTCGTCTGGGGTTGAAACAGGCAAGAAATCTTCCATAAAGCTTAGAAAAGCTTTTAACTGGTCGCCTTTAAGGCTTTCTTCTGCCAAGCGTTTAATTTCTGCCAATGCTTGTTTTCTATATTCGTTGTTTGTCACTGTGAATGCCTCTTCACTCTTGGGTAACTATATAAATTCTTTATTTTTTGGGGATTGCAGCATATCGCCGGATTGCCGCATCTAATGTTTCTTCGCCGATATCAGATGGGCCAATAACCTCATATTGGGTGTCTGATTTTTTGCGCGCTAAAAGCAATATAAATTCCTCTGATCTTTCCAAGTTATCTAACTTGATATTCGCAATTCCTTTGACTTGTCTTAAATGTGTTAACGCTTTTTCCTGGCGATCATAAGCTTTGGTACCACTTTCGCCGCGTCTCGCAGCACGCTCCGCTTTCACACACCCTTTTATGCCCCCGGGCTGCTCCATCAAAAAGTCAGCAAAACCCTCTACAGGCACTTGCATCCTGGTCGCATAAGCAAGCGCAGACGCATATTCTGTAAGTCGTGTTTTATCGTAAGTTTTGCCAAAAATTAGCTTGAGCAAAGGCGTAAATGGGGCCCGGGCCTGTACTTTTAATCCCTGTGCCGATAGGATATCTTTATATTTATCCACATTATCCTGTGCGTCGTAATAGAGCCTGTATACGTGCTCCAGAGCCCGATACAAACTTTCCCGTGTACCTATATCTGGATGAACAATTGTACCAGCCAAATTCTGAACCTGCATCAGTTGTGATTCAAATTCAGTATCCGCCTCCGTTGTCAATTGCGGATCAAGTTCAGGTTCCTCGTCAAACCCAGCAATTTCATCGATCGGAATAATAACATCTGGCACACGGTTTCGAAAATTAGCAACTACCAGAACAAACTGAATATGGTCTTGGCCTTCACCGTACCGCGTAAAAGGCAGCAATATACCTCTGCTGTCTGTTAAATCCTCGATAAATTCAAATTCTACTGCTCGATAATGACCCTGTTCATCACTCAGTTGATCTACCAGGGCAGTCGCAAAGGACGCATGGGGAAATGCTGACAAGGGAACACCAACCATAGCCGGAGCATCAATCAATTGATCAATACGGTCCCCTATGAACCTGATAATACCGCCGGGGTCGCTGGATACATCAAGTAATAGGCAACAATCTTTGAACGGATTAAGGTCTTCAGATTTTAAATCGTCAAAATCAGGGAATTCCCGATCACCTCGTAACCCTTCCCAGTAATCGAAGGCACGCAGATGCATTCGACGCTCACGCAATATTGCATTAGTATTTGCTTGGGTATTATTATCTTGGTCTGGATGCTCAGTCATTCTCAAACATTCCGTAACGTTCTCGATCTAAGACGTTCTATTTCAATAGTCACTCTATGATACTCAAGACAACTATGAAGATAAAGACAACTTTTTACTAAATCGTTACTAAAATACCAGTATATTTCATCCAAACTAATCCTGTACTTCATAAAAGTTTCATGAAACATTTGTCAGCCGCTTTAAGCCAGTCTATTTTACACCCAAACTGGTAGGGGAACTTGATACATTAGGAGAGCAACCACTATGCCGATTAAGCAGTGGGAAAGCCTGACTGCGATGTTTTTCGAGCAAGTAAAAACATATGCAGACCAAAAATTTCTATTCAATAAACAAGATAAACAATGGCAAGATCAAACTTGGCAGCAAATTGCAGAAAAAGTCTGTAAGTTAGCAACAGCACTTAACCAATTGGGCGTGAAGAAGGGCGACCGTGTCGTTCTGGTTAGTGAAAATCGGCCTGAATGGTTAATTGCTGATATGGCAATTATGGCAGCAGGCGCCATATCCGTTCCAACCTATACAACATATACAGCCCGTGACTATCTGCATATAATTGAGAATAGCCGTGCATCGCTCGCGCTGATATCGACCAAAAGCTTGGCCAACACATTTCTTAAAGCTGCCCATCAGTCAGACGATTTAAAAAATGCAATCATCATTGATGACTTTAAACTCGAACAAAGCCTGAATGTTGAAGTCCATTCCTGGGCTGACCTTCTTTCAAAAACTAACGCTGATATTGATTTTTGGCAAAATGAAGCAAAATCCATTTCACGCGAAGATATTGCGTGCCTGATTTATACCAGTGGCACAGGCGGGGCACCCAAGGGTGTTAAAATTCATCATGGAGCTATCCTGCATAATTGTGAGGGTGCGGCTCAAATTATTGAGAGTATCGGCCTCAAAAATAATGTGTTTCTTTCATTTCTGCCATTAAGTCATGCTTATGAACACACTGCAGGACAGTTCCTGCCCATCTCTATCGGTGCACAAATATGGTACGCGGAAGGCATTGAAAAACTAGCCAACAATATGGAAGAAGCCTCACCTACCATAATGGTCGTTGTGCCGCGCCTGTTCGAGATGTTGCGCACACGCCTGACTCGACAAATAGAAAAAGAGAGCAAACTAAAACAAAAACTGTTTAACCGCTGTATAGAGATCGGTAGTAAGCAAGCCAAAGGCGATGAGCCACTTTCTCTCATCGAAAAGATTACTAATCTCTTTTTGGACCTCACTGTACGCAAGCAAGTTAAGAAAAAATTTGGTGGCCGTGTTAAAGCCCTTGTTTCTGGGGGCGCTCCCTTATCACCTGATGTTGGATATTTCTTTACCGCGCTCGGACTTCCGTTACTTCAGGGATATGGCCAAACCGAATCAGGGCCTGTGGTTTCCGTGAACCCGCCTGGTGCTGCACGGATGCACACCGTTGGGAAAATTCTGGACAAGACAAAAGTTAAAATTGCCGATGATGGTGAAATTTTAATTCAGGGCGAGCTTGTTATGAAAGGGTATTGGCAAAACGAAAGTGCCACTGAAAAAACAATTATCGATGGTTGGCTACACACTGGGGACATTGGCAAGATTGACGACGGATATCTGGAGATAACGGATCGGAAAAAAGATATTCTTGTTAACGACAAAGGCGATAATATTTCGCCGCAAAGAATTGAAGGCCTTTTGGCCCTGGAAGACGAAATTGCTCAAGCAATGGTTTACGGTGACAGAAAACCGCACTTGGTCGGCCTGATTGTGCCAGACACCGAGTGGCTCATAACATGGGCAAAAAAGCACAATAAGCCTGCTAAACTAGCTGAAGTCATAGATGATTCAGACTTTAAAAAAGCACTCGCCAATGCTGTGGACCGAATCAACAACCGGCTAGCAAATGTAGAGAAAGTCCGAAAGTTCACAATTGCGCATGAAGCGTTTTCCATCGAAAACGAACAGATGACGCCAACACTTAAAGTAAGAAGGCATGCTGTAAACAGTGTTTACGGCGATAAACTGGAGGCACTCTATAAAAAACCCTAACGATCATCACAGAGGTGTTACCTGAATTAATCTATATGCTGTGAGGTTTTGCTTTATAGTCTTAAGGTGATGATAACTATTTATAGAGCATAGATGGGTAAACGTAAAACAACACCAGTTAATCTGTCGTTCAGATTGGTGTCCGTTTTATGCAGCACTATCTATAGTTAAAAGGGTCGAGTACAATGTTGAAATACACCAATGTATTGAAACACCTTGCAATATCCATCTGTGTCACAGGAATGGCTTGGGGGTCAGTGGCACAGGGCGAAGATGTTGTTATTTCAGTAACAGACCAGGTTGGCGACCAGTTAGAGGGCGCCGTTGTTTACCTGGAGCGTACAGATGGTCAACCGATCGCGTGGACGAAAGATGATGATGTCAAAATCATTGATCAGAAAGGCGAGCAATTTTCGCCGTTTGTAACAGCACTAAGCGTCGGCGATTCGCTTGAGTTTCATAATACTGACCCAATAACACATCATGTTTATTCATTTTCGAAAATCAAACCGATCAATATAATTGTCCCTGCTCGCCAAAACTCAGAGGCTTTTAAATTCGATGAACAGGGTGTTGTCGCAGTTGGGTGTAACATTCATGACCACATGGCAGCATTTATCTATGTAGCGCCATCCCCAGTGAATGGCATCACCAATGCTGACGGTCAAGTCAAGTTTTCAAACTTGCCGAGCGGTGATTATAACCTGTCTTATTGGCATCACAGGGTTCCAAGGTCACAAACAAAAAATCAAAAGATTTCGGTAACAGGTAGCACAGAAATCGCAGTCAAAATTTCTATACGCAGGGACAGAAAACGTTCCACGCGAAGACGTACAGATGAGCGACCATATTAATCATGAACCTTAGTTATCGTTCAAAACTGATACTGTTTACAGGAATATTGCTTGCCGTTGTGCAGGCAATAAACTTTCTGACCGTTGCCAGCTCTACTCGGCAACGTATCCTCGAAAATGCCCAAGAGGACCTTCACTTAGCTCAATTGAATGTTGAGCGATTTGTAAATCATACAGCGGTGCTCGCGTCTAATACCAGTGCTGTATCGCTGCGAGACTTTGCTATTAAGCAATATTTAGCTGACCCAAATACAGACTTGGCCACGAAAACTTCAGTTGTTAACAACGTAACAAACCGTATTCAGGCCGATTGGAGCGCATACCTTACGTTAGACTTGGAGACGGAAATCACCACATACGATGCTCCGATCCAAGAGAATTCACCCTTTCCTTTTGTTAGCTTAATCGATCAAGCAGAACTCGCAGATGATGGTACAACATACGGTGTTGGGTTGATTGACGATTCTGTGCATTTGCTTACTCTTGTGGCAGTTGATACCCCTCGGACTATTGGCTATTTTGTTGGTGGTTTCAGTTTGGATGAACGGTTTATCACAAACGTTTCTGAACAGATGTCTATCAACGTCAAGGCAGCGTTAGTTGTTCCCGCAACTCAGCAAGTTATTCAGAGCCAGATCGCCGATAATGACATTGCTGATATACTGAACCAATCGTCCATCGATGATGTCAATTCCATGCAAATTCAGCAAACAAGCTCAAATGGAGTTAGATTTGCTGTTACATTCCTGCCATTACCAGGGGCTGGCGATGACGAACCACGTATTTATCTGCTTTTATCATACTCATTAGACAATGCCCTCGCGCAGGAAGGGGCGCTCTTTACTTCGCTTGCCGTCTTGCTAATCGGAGCCTTGGTGTTTGCAGTAATCGGTGCTGTCTTCTTCTCTAGCGGCCTTAGTAAACCAATTACCAGCTTAACTGAGCTTGCGAGGCGCGTTCAGGAAGGCGACTATTCCTCCGTTCCAAATGATGTTCGCAAGGACGAATTTGGAGAGCTATCGCTGTCATTTGCGACCATGATCTCACGCATTCAGAAAAGAGAGGCCGAGCTATCATATAGGGTGAAATATGACCCGAATACAGGCCTTGCTAACAGAAGTGAATTCTTAAACAGATTGGAAATATTGTTAGCGAAACATTCAAGGCCTTATTCAATCACGGTTATCCAGATTTCAACAATCCGTCAGATCAATTATGTTTTGGGAAATGATATCACACGTGATGTCACATCTATGGTTGCCGCACGTTTGAAAAAACTGCCAAACCAAACTGAATGCGCGCGTTTAGGCGATACATTATTTGCTGTAGCCCATAATAGCGGCATGATGGGTGTTCAGATGATTAGCGATACTTTATCTGTGCCCCTCACCCACGATGATTATGAGATTGATATCAACTTTACACTTGGCATATCACATAATGCCGAAGACCTACCGCCAGAAGATGCCCTACAACGCGCACGCGCTGCTTTATACCGCGCAGAAGAAAACAACTTGGAAACCGCCGAGTATGAGGCGGATAAAGACGAACCGAATGAAGACTCTCTCACTCTAATGAGCGAGATGCGACGAGGCTTACAATCTGATGAGTTCCAACTCTTCGTTCAGCCGAAAATAAGCCTGGAATCCGGGAAAGTTATTCAGGCCGAGGGGTTAATTCGTTGGTTCCATCCCACACGTGGTTTTATGCCACCGGATGAGTTTGTTTTAATCGCTGAACAAACTGGTAAAATACACTTGCTTACAAGTTGGGTTTTAGTGCGTGCGTGTGAAATTATCAGGAACTGGCGCGATAATGGTTTGGACACCAGGTTGGCGATCAATCTTTCTGTAAAGGATCTCGCTGACGATACATTACCAGGCCGCTTTATTAATCTGCTAAAGAAATACAACCTGAGTGCGCAAGATTTCATAATGGAAATCACCGAAAGTGCTTTGATGGCTGATCCTGCACAAGCTTTGCGCGTCTTAAACCGTTTACGTGATATTAATGTTGACCTTTCAATAGACGACTTTGGAACCGGCTATTCATCCCTTGAATATTTACGTGAACTTCCTGTCAATGAGATTAAGATTGACCGATCCTTTGTTCAGCATCTTCCAGAAAATGACGGCGATAAAGTCATCGTCAAGGCTGCTATTGATCTGGCACATGGTCTTGGCATGACGGTTACGGCGGAAGGTGTCGAGGATGAAGAGTCTTTAAATATCTTAAAACAGTTAGGCTGTGATAAAGCACAAGGTTATTTTATCAACAGGCCTGTCAATGAAGCCGATTTCAATAGCTTTATGAACACCAGTGAATATGGAATTTCTTCGCAAACAAATCTCAATGTGGATACCGATGATGAATAGGATTTTGAGAGACGTTTATCTGACTGCTGCCATTAGCGGTGTATTGCTGTCCTCAACCACAGCGAACGCTGATGACTTTAAACCTTTTTTTGATATCTCTGGGCTGGCAGATGTCAAAATATCATTTGGCGACACTGAACTAAGCACATTTGATGGTGGGTTTGGGAAAACCCGCGAAGGAGACGGCACCAATGTTCGCCTGAGTCAGGCAGCCCTAATTGGTTTTGGTCAATTGACACCAAGTTTATCTGCGGTTGCTCATATTCAATATAACCCTGACCTTCAGGATGAAGTTGATATTTTTGAAGCCTTTTTGCGCTATCGCCCTGTTTCAACAGGCAGAGTACGCTACACAACCAAGTTAGGTGCCTTCATTCCCCATGTTTCAGCGGAAAACAAAGGGCGTGGTTGGACAAATTTATTCACACTTACAAATTCTGCCGCCAATACATGGATTGCTGAGGAGGTCAGGCCGTTAGGACTTGATTTCACAGCCGAGTATAGAGGCGATACATTCGACGCTGAAGTTGGCGCAAGTGTATTTATCAACAACGATAATTCCGGTGCTGGACTGGCTTTAAGAGGATTTGTACTAAACGATCAAAATGTGGGTATTTTTGGTGAAGTTAGAATACCAGATGTCGGCATGAGGATTGGCCAAACACAAGCTCCATTCCGTGAAGGCGATGATAGCCCTGGCTTTGCGGTCTCAGCACGCTTAAGCAGTGAAGATTACGGTGAATTTATTGCATACTACTCAGATAACGGAGCCACTGCTGGAGAGCCCTTCTCAAATGGAGGACAAGCCTGGGACACACGTTTTCTGACAGCGTCCTACAATCATGACCTTCCAGGCGGTGTTTTCGTCAACCTACAAGGTTTGGTGGGAACCACTGAAACAATTGCAAATGGCGGCCCGCTTGGGACCAATTTCTCAACGATCTCTTTATTGCTCGCAAAAGAAATCGGTGATTTGCAACTTGCTACAAGAGGCGAACTTTTTGATCAGAATGATACATCCGATTGCCCGTGCCCGTTTCTAGGTGAAACAGGAGAGGCTTTAACCGTCGCAGCGACCTATCGGCTAGGTGATCACCATCGTTTCATCGGTGAATACCTGCATGTAAGTTCAGACCGGGAAGGCGCAACAGCAAACCAGCCTGCAAGTTTTAATGAAAATGTATTCCAATTGGCCTATCGGTTAGTGTTCTAGGAATAGTATTTTACTCAAAGTAAACCATACACTGCCTCGATAGGGCACATAATTGGCCATCTTCTGTAAAGACGTACCCAGATTGCTGCGAATAACCGTTCGCAGCCGCATCCAGATTAAAATCAAGATAGAACCAGTCGCTTTTAATATCTTGAACCGGCATCAAAAACTCCAACGACCAACTTAAAGAGCTTACCATTACAGGCTTCGTATAGTGTGACAGCATAATAGGGGGCGGGAAATCGCAAATAGAAATGATTTTCTCAACCGGGTACCTACTCATATCAGACCGGTGACGCACCCATAACCCCAATCGTCGATCCTTAGAGCCCGACAGCGGAATCCCTCCGCCTGACCAATGGCAATCAAATTTAGATAGAAACGGAGGCATCATTGGGTTGGGTACCAGAGGCGGTACACTGTCACGTGGTTCAGGATTAAAGGAGAAGTTAGGCACAACACTTTTCGTATCACGGTTCGCACCAAACAGGGCCATTGACTGAAAACAAACCTTATCGTTGGCAATCACATTACTCGCCAACTGACTAACATTCTTGCCTTGCCTGACCAATCTGGCATCAAGCATACAGTCGCCAGGGGATGCGGGGGCAACGAAAGACCCCATAAACGAACGAATAGGAGGAGCATCATCGCCCAACATGCTAATCATCGAACTGGAAGCAGCCGCTGCAACAAGCCCGCCGTACGCGGCTCGTCCTTGAGACCAGCCTTCAGGAATCAATACTTTCTCGGCTTTGTTTTCGTATATATAATCAAATATTTCCTGCAACGACTGCATTGTCTGAACCTCCACGCCAAAATAATGTAAGGCATTAATATGTGATTTCATGCTATCATGTTTCATCCAAAGGTAAACGCAAAAATACGACTACATATCTTCCTCAGCTTTTACCCAACTAGCCTGAAACCATATCCATTGCATTAATATGTGAATAAACCCTCGCACGCTCTTCTTTTTTCTGCCACAAGCATGATATAAGAGTGTGAAAATAATTCGTTATATTTGGAGATACGATGTCTGTTTTTGTTCATGACGGTGACCTGCCGGATAATCTTGACTTTGGAAGCATGGTCGCGGTTGATAGCGAAACAATGGGTTTAAACCCGCACAGAGACCGGCTATGTGTTGTCCAGCTATCATCCGGTGATGGAAATGCACATTTGGTAAAGTTTGACGGTATTTCTTACGATGCGCCAAATCTGAAAAAACTGATGGCTGACCCAAACGTTATTAAACTCTTTCATTTTGCCAGGTTTGATGTGGCCGTTTTATCGCATTACCTGGGTGTAGAAGTTACCCCCATTTACTGCACCAAAATCGCCTCAAAACTCGTTAGAACATACACGGATCGCCACGGTCTAAAGGACTTGTGCCGCGAACTGGCTGGCATCGAGCTTGATAAACAACAACAAAGTAGCGACTGGGGAGCGCCAACATTATCTGAAGCGCAACAAACATACGCCGCTTCTGATGTTCTGTATCTCCATCAGCTAAAAACAAAGCTCGATATCATGCTGGAGCGCGAAGGTCGAACTTTAGAAGCTCAAGCAGCGTTTAATTTTTTACCAATACGCGCGAAACTCGATTTAATGGGATTTGAAAATATGGACATTTTCTCTCATTAAGCTGCTAAAAGGCGACTCATGGCAAAAACAGTTACAGATCATTATGACAGCGAAGAACGGGCAAAAGATGATGCCCGAAACGCGCTTTTGCCCAAACCAATCATCAAAGAAGGGCCATTTTGGGATCAATTCGTTTCTTTAATGCGAATTACCTTGCCTGTTTTTGCCCTGATACTGGGCGCAATTACAATATTATGGCCCTTCATCAATGAGAAAGAGGTTAGTTTCACACTATCAAAAGACGAAGTCGCCCAAGGTGATGGTCGTGTTCGTATGACCAATCTGCAGTATGTAGGAACAGATAATGATAATCGACTATTTACAGTTACAGCGGAAAGCGGTGAGCAGGCTGACCCCAATGCCGAACGTGTGAAACTGACCGCTATTACCGCAAAAATGGAAGTCGAACCAGATGTGCCTGCGATCGTAAACGCCCGAACAGGTATCTACCGAATGAAAGAGCGAACACTCTCTTTAATTGGCGGTGTCCATCTGGAAACAGGAAATGGCTACACACTGGATATGCTGGGCGCAGATGTTGACCTCAGCACCCGATCAGCTGAAGGGCAAGGCTCCATACTGGGTACATCCGATTTGGGTGAAATTCGCGCAAGCAGAATGACTATTCAGGTCAAAGAACAAATTGGATTATTTGAAGGAGGTGTCAAAATGCGTATCCTTCCCCAAAGACCAGATAATGACCGTCCCGAACCGTCTAAACCGTTATCAACCACAGGAAGCTAAAATGACCCGCGCCCTATCTCTATTCATACTTATAGTTCTAGCCTCCGGTGTAGCTAACGCTCAATCTGACCTGAAAAATCATGATACCTATCAACCATTGGATATTGACGCAGAGCGCTTTGAACTACGTCAAAAACAAGGGCAAGGTGTATTTTCCGGCACCGTAAAAGTTACGCAAGGAAAGTTGATATTAACGTCGGACTCTCTAACTGTTTTCTACACATCAAGCGGCGAAGGCCTTAACCCGTCGATAGAACGACTAGATGCCCGTGGCGGTGTAAAACTTTCATCATCAAGCGAAGAAGTGATTAGCGAGTGGAGTGTGTATGATGTCAATCGTCGTCTGGTTACCTTTGGAGGGAATGTCAAACTGACCCAAGGTCAAAATACTTTAAACGGTGAACGCCTGGAACTGGATTTAGTCAGTGGTCTGACAAAGCTGGATGGTGAAACTGGAAAAAATGATGGCCGTGTTCGCGGCAGCTTTTCCGTCCCGAAAAAAGATGGCCAGAACAAGTAGCCTCTATTCCAGCAATATTTGATATCACAGATAAAATTACTGAAATTTCATTATTTTAACTGGCTGTTAACCAATAATAGTGGTTTATTGCATATATACATGCATAAAATGAGCCAGAATAGAAATCAGCTGATATTATTGAAATTGAGATTAGAAACTAATCATAAGAAATATTCATGAGCGATATGAAACAGAGCGATAAAACTTCGAATACTAAAGCTGATCAAACGCAGAAACGAGGCGGCTTACATGTAGAAGGGATTGGGAAGTCCTATAATGGTAGACCAGTCTTGCGCGATGTTTCCATTTCTGTCCACAAAGGCGAGGTAGTCGGCCTTCTAGGCCCTAATGGAGCCGGAAAAACAACAACATTTTATAGCATTACCGGGTTGATTGCACCTGATCATGGTCGGGTTTCGCTTGATGGAAATGATATTACCCATCTCCCAATGTATCGAAGGGCACGCCTTGGCATCGGTTACCTACCGCAGGAAACTTCGATTTTTCGTGGCATGACAGTCGAAGAAAATATCCGTGCCGTCCTAGAGATTGTGGAAGAAGACAGAGCCCTTCGGGACGCTATGCTCAACGAATTATTAGAAGAGTTTTCTATCACGCATTTAAGAAATACTCAGGCACTGGCGTTGTCTGGTGGTGAACGACGCCGCTGTGAAATCGCTCGTGCGCTCGCTGCAAGGCCAAGCTTTGTTCTTCTAGATGAACCCTTTGCCGGTATTGACCCAATTGCCATTTCCGATATTCGCGACCTTACGTATCATCTGAAAGATCGGGGTATCGGCGTTTTGATTACAGACCATAATGTACGTGAAACACTAGATATCATTGATCGTGCATACATTATTTACGACGGTCATGTTCTTTTTGAAGGCACTGCAGACGAAGTTCTTAAAAGTCCTGACGTGCGCCGTGTATATCTTGGTGAATCGTTTAGTCTATAGGTATTCAGGATGGCACTTACTCCCAGATTAGACCTAAGACAAAGCCAGCAACTGGTCATGACGCCCCAGTTGCAACAAGCGATTAAGCTCCTTCAACTTAGTAATCTGGAACTAGCGGACTATGTAGCCGAGGAAATTGAACGCAATCCCTTACTGGAAAACGCTGGCGAGAGTGCATCCCTCACTGAAATAAATCCTGATAACGGCGAGGGTGGTGGAACCGCTGATGATAGTTACCTCCGTGAAGACGGAACGGGAAACGATAATAACGACGGTATGATTGCCGCCGATACCAGTATGAACACGGCGATTGATACAACAAGCGGTAATGACACCGCGCTTGACACTGATTATCAGGATAATGTCTTCAATAACGATGCTGTTGCCGATAAGGCAGGCAGTATCTCGGACACAAACGCATCTGGTTCACTATCTTATGATGGGTCAAGCCAAACAAGTTCATCCGGTAGCTTTAATGACGACCGAAGTTTCGAGCAGACCCTCGAAGAAAGTGAAAATTTACATGATTTTCTAACGCGTCAGATGACAACCTTATTGAAAACGCAAGGTGATCGCATGATCGCCATGCACTTGATCGATATGGTGGACGAAGCCGGATATGTCGACCAAGAAAACGTCTATGAAATTGCGCCTAGACTTGGTTGTGACCAAGAGGATGTCGAGGCTGTTCTTGTTCAATTGCAGAAAATGGAGCCATCTGGGGTATTCGCCCGTAACTTGGCCGAATGCCTTGCTATCCAGTTAGCCGAGCAAGACCGATTAGACCCGATTATGCAAAAGTTTCTCGCCAACCTAGACCTGCTCGGAAAACGAGACATGGCGGGATTAAAAAAAGCATGTGGTACGGATCAAGAAGATCTGACTGATATGATTAAAGAGATCAGAACGCTCAACCCAAAACCCGGGTTACTCTATAGTTCTGATTCCGTGCAACCCGTTGTGCCTGATATTTTCATATCCAAGAACAAAGCCGGCGCATGGATTGTTGAATTAAATACAGATACATTGCCAAAAGTACTTCTAAACAGCCACTATTTAGCTGAGCTTGAAGGCGTTACGGGCGAAAAAGAAGCCAAAACATTTGTATCTGATTGTGTATCTAATGCTAACTGGCTTGTGAAAGCATTGGATCAACGGGCCAAAACTATCCTTAAGGTCGCAACTGCGCTTGTTAAAAAACAGGAAATGTTCTTCGAGCATGGTGTTCGCTATATGAAACCACTGATCTTAAAGGATATTGCCGAAGAAATTGATATGCACGAATCAACGGTTTCACGCGTGACAAATAATAAATTCATGTCGTGCTCCAGGGGGATGTTTGAACTTAAATATTTCTTCACCTCAGCGATTTCTTCTGCGTCCGGCGGTGACGCCCATTCAGCAGAATCTGTTAAATATCGGTTGAAAGAATTGATAGACCAGGAAGACCCAAAGAAAATTTTATCTGATGACAAGCTTGTGGCACTCATGAAGGCTGAAGGTGTCGATATTGCGAGGCGAACCGTTGCAAAATACCGGGAAGCGATGAAAATCCCATCATCGGTTCAACGCCGACGTCAGAAAAACATGGCTTAATCTTCCGAGTCGCAAATATATTAACCCTATTTAATTTCTAATCAACCTTGAAATGTCATTTAATATCAATAGATTAGTAATAGTGATATTTCTTATGAGGCAAGCATAGCCCGATATGTGCTAGGCTGTTTTTGACTAATCGCAAAGATTAGCACGCACGGATAGTGCACCATTCTAAAACGTGCATTATCCCGAGCCTCCTCGGGGATATCACACGTCCCTAGTACCGGGTAGATTGATAAACTCTACCCCTAAAGAAAGGAAGAATGGCCCTTATGGAAATCAATGTTACCGGAAGAAAAATGAATGTTGGCGAAGCTTTAACAACACATGTAGAAACTCAGCTTTACGCCATTGCAGACAAATACTTTACCCGCTCCATTGATGCTTCAACTACATTCTCAAAAGAAGGACATACCTGTCGGTGCGATGTATCTCTACACGCAAATCAAGGCATTAACCTCCAAAGTCGAGGCGAAGCAGAAGACCCTTATGTCGCTTTCGAAGCAGCAGCGGAAAAAGTTGAAAAACAGCTGAGGCGATATAAGCGACGAATAAAAAATCACCATAATTCGCCAAGCCGGGATGCTGCAGTTGAACTTGCAAACGATACGGTAATCGCACCTGAAGACCAAAGCGACGATGCTGATGACAAGCAAGACGATCAGCCTATCATCATTGCCGAATCAAAGAAGGAAATCCCAAGCGTAAGCGTAGGTGACGCTGTTATGCTAATGGATCTTGCTGATGCAAGCGCTTTCATGTTCAGGAACGACCGTAACGATTCGCTCGAAGTTGTGTATAGGCGGCCTGATGGTAATATCGGCTGGATCAGCCCTAGTTCCTAAAACTTGACTATATAGAAACGCTAATGGCATTAAACATTAGCAACAGATAACATACCATACTAACGATAGAGCTTTTCATTAGATGCTATCGTTAGTATTATTTTTTACGCTGAATTCATTCAATAATTTACTGGCAAAATGATGGAAATAGAAGAGTTTCTAAACGCAGATAATATACTTCTAAGTTTTGCCGCCTCGAGTAAAAAACAGATACTTGAAGCACTTTCAATTCATATAAGTAAAAGCGTAAATATTGATCATTATGAAATTCTCGCAGCCCTTCATGACAGAGAACGACTGGGTAGTACCGGTGTAGGTGGCGGGGTCGCGATACCACATGCACGGCTGTCTGGCCTCACTTCGATTACTGGGCTTTACGCGCATTTACAAAAGCCTATCCCGTTCGAATCAATTGATGACAAGCAAGTAGACTTGATTTTCATGTTGTTGATGCCAGAGGAAGCTGGCGCAGAAAACCTGAAGGCGCTTGCAAAAATTTCACGAATACTGCGTCAGGAAACCATACGAACAAAACTAAGAGATACAGACAATAAGCAAACCGTGTTTAAGCTGTTTTCTTAATCACTCCACCACTATCCGATATATATTGCGATTTAGTATTCTACACTTCGAAAGTATAAACCATCCGGTGGGGCATTCAGCGGCAAGGCCGAACGATCACAGGCTTCTAAAACGTCTTTGACAGCATTTGGTTGCAGCTTACCAATACCAACCTGCTGCAATGTACCTGTAAAAGAACGGATCTGATGATGAAGAAATGACCGGGCACCAGCATGGATTAGCACCACATCACCAGTACGCTCTACCTTCACATAATCGACTGTTTTTATTGGACTTTGTGCCTGACAATGAATATGTCTAAAACTTGTAAAGTCATGCTGGCCAACTAAATATTGAGCCGCTTTATCCATTTTTTCAACATCGAGCGGCGCTTTCACATGCCATTCAAGGCCGCTATGAAAGGTAAGCGGTGCCCGTCGATTGCAAATTTTATAGGTGTAGTGGCGCCTGACAGCTGAAAATCGTGCATGAAATTCACTGTCTACTGGCTCAACAGCCAATACAGAAACGGGATGTGGACGACAGTGATAATTAAGCGCGCCCTGAAGCTCATCAGGGCCAATATCACGCATAACATCAACATGCGCTACTTGACCGATTGCATGCACACCAGCGTCAGTGCGACCAGAACCAGACACAACAGCATTTTCACTAGGAAGAAATGCAGAGAGGGCGTTTTCTAATACCTCCTGAACCGTCAGAATGTCCTTCTGGCGTTGCCATCCAGCAAAAGGCCGACCGTCATACTCGATTGTTAGCTTAAACCTCTGCATAAACTTAGCTAACTATTGTTCCAGCAGGTACAGAGGTACCTAACAAGAAGCTTGCGCGGTCGGTTACACCCTTCCCCGCTTTCTGCAAAAATTTTGGCCTCAAAGCCCCTTTGGAGCATGCAATTGTTAAATTGTCATCAAGAACAATCCCTGCCTGCCCCGAACCGTCACACACTTCGCTATCAAGAATTTTTATACGAGAACCATTGAGTTCACACCAGGCACCAGGAAAAGGGGAAAGGCCGCGAATTTGCCTGTCAATTTCCAAAGCAGGCTTGGTCCAATCAATCCTCGCCTCTGCCTTATCAATTTTACTGGCATAGGTAACACCCTCTTCTGCCTGTTGTTCAGGCACAACTTCACCCGCCGCATAATCACAGATTGCTTGATCAATGATATCAGCGCCCATTGTCGCCAATTTATCATGCAATAGTGCAGTTGTATCGGTGGGAGCGATCGGCGTAGACACGCGGGTAATAACAGGCCCGGTATCAAGACCTGCCTCCATAACCATAATGCAAACGCCTGTTTCCTGGTCTCCCGCCATGATAGCACGATGAATGGGTGCTGCACCGCGCCAGCGCGGCAATAAGGATGCATGCACATTCACACATCCAAACTTCGGCGTATCTAGTATGGATTGTGGTAGAATTTGGCCATATGCAACAACAACAGCAATGTCTATTTCGTGTGACTGGAACCTAGTAAGCTCTTCGGGGCTGCGCATAGTTTGCGGTGTGAAAACTGGCAAAGTATGTTGGTCCGCAAAATTATGTACTGCGCTTTTGCGCTCGACCTTACCGCGACCAGCTGGTCGGGGGGGTTGGGAATATACTGCCACAACATCGTGCCCAGCGCTAAGTAACGCTGCCAGCGTTGGAACAGCAAAGTCAGGTGTTCCCATAAAAGCTATTCGCACAATATTTTCCCTTTAGTGTTGTAATTCTAGAAACAGGGTCAGATTTAAAGCGCCACCGTTTCTTTTGTTGCTTTGGCCACCTTCTTAATGATCATATTTCTGCGTAGCCGTGATAAATAGTCGATAAAAACAACACCGTTTAAATGATCGATTTCATGTTGGACACATGTAGCGGTGAGGCCATCCATTAGCTGTTCTTGTTCTTTCCCATTATAATCCAGATACTTAACTTTAACGCTTTCTGGCCTTTCAACCTCTGCATAATGTTCGGGCACAGACAAACACCCTTCATTATAGATGTTGAATTCTGGCGAAGACCATGTGATTTCCGGATTTACAAGAAAAAGAGGCTGAGGGTTTTCTGCGTCACCTTCTGTATCAACAACGATGACACGTTTTGGAACTGCAACCTGAATAGCGGCCAGGCCAATACCAGGCGCTGAATACATAGTTTCCAGCATATTATCCATGAATTTCCGCAGATCGTCATCAACAGTTCCAATCGGATCTGAAACCGTTTTTAAAAGTGGATCTGGTACCGAGATAATATCAAGTTTCGACATTGGCTTTCCATATTTACCTGTTTTACAAGGCTGTAACTAGGTATATGGAAATGATTAGTCAAGTTTTCTGCGGAATTCAAGGCCGCTTATTCCAAATGATAGACACTCCTCATGTCTTCAATTTCAACAACCCAACAGTCACTGTCGAATTTAAGTCGTTTATCGATTATTTGCTGAGCTTCTTGGGCGTTCATACCGTTATCAGGCCCGCGTTTTGCCCAAACGGTGTCCCCTTCGAAGGTTGTTGTGCGTTCAAATACAAGGATACCCGCGTCAAATCTATCGACTTTGATTATGACCCCACCGCGTTCCACATCACCTTTGTGAACAACAAATGCAGGAAGTCCTTTGCCAAAACAGGCACGGATATGGGCATCGATCCATAATTTTGAAGCAAGACGAATAGGAGGATACTCCAAATCAAAGTAGGGTATTAACCATCGATTCCCAGAATATGTAACCGGTCTTCAAATAGCGAGCGAATTTCATCTGAGTCAGCTTGAAACGCTAACCCCAGAGCTTCGTCTTCGGTCCAGGCGATTACGGCAGGAATTGAAGCGCGAGACATTACAGACAAGGAAACTTCCGCGCCTACACGAAGTGGTATATCAACCCGAACCCGAGCGCCGCCCAGCGACAGATTCCATACCTGACACGAAAAATCATAACTCGCTACCGAGATTGTCGCTGGCCACAAAACTGACCGTCGCTTGAACCCCCTGCGATTAGCTGCATCATTATCAGCTTCAATATCAGGCATATCTTGAGTCGTCATAAAATTTCATCATGCATAATGTTCTTTGGACTAATACCGCATTATAGTGGGTAAATGTAAATGAAACGTATAAATCTTTGCAGCCGATTAAACAACGCGTTATTGTTTTGAATATTATACGAAACGTATTTTGAAATCTGTAAGAGAGCCATTTTGTGCAAAACCAAGATGCAACAATTCTGATCGTCGAGGATAGTCCAACTCTCGCACTCACCTATCAAGCCTACCTGAAACCACTAGGCCATGAGGTACTCATTGCAGAAACCGGAAAGGACGCCATTGAGAAAATCGCGAACCATAACCCGCCGGTAATTTTTCTCGACCTCAAGCTACCAGATATGGATGGCCTCGATATATTACGCCGCCTAAAGCAAGAAGGGAATAAGGCCCAGATCATTGTGATAACAGCGCATGGGTCTGTTGCAATCGCTGTTGAAGCTATGCAAGAGGGAGCAAGCGACTTTATCCTCAAGCCCTTTAACGCAGACCGACTAAGCACGACCGCTAAAAATGCCCTTGAAATCTATCGCCTGGCTTCACTGGTGGAAAAGTATGAAGGACAGAAACCAAAAACATTGGGTCGATTTATCGGTGATAGTTCTCCCATGGCTGCTGTTTACCGCATGATTAATGATGCCGCCCCCTCAAAAGCAAGCGTATTTATTGTTGGGGAGTCTGGTACTGGTAAGGAACTGTGTGCAGAAGCTATTCATCAAACCAGTCCGCGCACCAATAAAAACTTTGTTGCCTTAAACTGTGCCGCCATTCCGGCCAATTTAATTGAAAGCGAGATTTTTGGACACAAACGCGGGGCGTTTACAGGAGCCACCGAAGACCGGGAAGGTGCTGCCCTTCGCGCTGATGGTGGTACTTTATTTCTCGATGAAATATGCGAAATGCCGATGGATTTACAAGCCAAATTATTGCGCTTCATCCAAACCGGGCAAATAGCCCCTGTTGGCAGTAATGTAACACAGGTGGTCAATGTCCGATTTGTGTGCGCAACCAACAGACTACCCTGGGAAGAGGTGCTTGCCGGACGTTTTCGTGAAGATCTCTATTATCGATTACATGTTATTCCAATTCATCTGCCTCCGCTTAGAGAGCGTGAAAATGATGTGATCCTGATCGCAAACAGCCTATTGAAAGCCTACGCGGAAGAAGAAGGGAAGTCGTTTGACGGCATCGACAATAGCGCCAAAGACCGACTGTTATCACATTCTTGGCCCGGAAATGTTCGGGAGCTTGGTAACGTAATTCAAAGCGCAGTTGTCTTAAACCACGGACCAACATTAACGGGCGAGATGTTGACCCCTCTTATTGGTCCCACCCGTCCGGTTGCCAGCCACAAAAGCACGTTACAGTCACCGCAAACATCAACAGTAACACCAAACGATCTGATCCCTATTCCTAAAACTGCACAAGATATTTGGCCTCTCGCTCTATCGGAGCGAAAACTTATCGAGCATGCAATTAAATTATGTGATGGTAAGGTTGGTGCTGCGGCAGAGAAACTCGATGTGAACCCATCGACACTCTACCGCAAAATTAAATCCTGGAATCAGTCCTGACCAATTTTAATGTCAGCTGTCTTCCCTGATTTGCTCAAGCACACCTGCGGTACTTGCAGCAAAACCTGCAATATTGACAAGGTCTGATGCTGTTGATTGCACACGGGCAATCTGAATTGAATGGCTCATCCCCAGCAATACAGGACCAATCACTTTACCGCCGCCTAATTCAGCAAGTAATTTATAAGCAATATTGGCAGAATGAAGTGCTGGCATAATCAACAAGTTGGCCGGCCCAGAAAGTTTGCTGAACGGATATAACTCACGCAACTCCTCGTTTAAAGCAACATCCGCCTGCATTTCACCATCATATTCAAATGTAACACCTTTTTCATCGAGGATTTCTACTGCACGCTGAATATGTTTTGTCTTTTTGGACGGCGGGTTACCGAAATTTGAGAAGGATAAAAAGGCAACACGTGGATCATGACCCAATCGGCGTACATAATCAGCAGCCACTTCAGCGATTTCAGCCAAATCTTCTGCTGTCGGGCTTTCATTCACAGTCGTGTCAGCCATAAAGACAGTCCGCCCTTTGGTGACAATGATTGACATTCCAAACGGCCGTTTACCCGGAAGCGGATCAATCACCCGCCGAACATTTTTCAACGCACGCCAATAATGACGGGTAACCCCTGTTACCATCGCATCCGCATCGCCTGTAGCAACCATACAAGCAGAGAACACATTTCGGTCGCGGTTAACCAATCGCTTGATGTCACGCAGTAGAAAACCTCTGCGATTTAAACGTTCATAGAGATACTCAATGTAATAGTCACTGCGCTTGGTATTTGCTGCGTTCCTGATTTCAAAGCCATCTGCTTCAATTCCCATATCCCGGAGTTTTTCACGAATAGGGGCTTCATACCCCACCAATACCGGTATTCCATATCCTTCGTTTTTGAAACTAACTGCAGCCCGTAAAACCTTATCTTCCTCAGCTTCTGCGAAAACAACGCGCCGTGGTGCTTTACGTTTCAAATCTTCAAACATAGAAGACAGTGTATCAACCGTTGGGTCCAAACGTGCTGAAAGCGAGCGCGCATAGGCATCTAGGTCTTCTATTGGTTTTCTCGCGACACCCGTATCCATCGCGGCTTTGGCAACCTTCAGGGGTACAGCGCGAATTAGGCGCGGATCAAACGGCGCAGGAATAATATAGTCGGCACCATAATGCGGGCGTGTACCATAGGCAGCAGCAACTTCATCAGGGACATCCTCTCTTGCTAACTCTGCAAGGGCATTGGCCGCGGCAATTTTCATTTCTTCATTAATAGTACGTGCCCTGACATCCAAAGCACCGCGGAAAATGTAAGGAAAGCCAAGAACATTATTGACCTGATTAGGATAATCAGAGCGCCCAGTAGCAACAATTGCATCCGGACGCACGGCTTTAACATCTTCTGGTGTAATCTCGGGATCAGGATTTGCCATCGCAAAAATAATAGGCTTTTCCGCCATTTCTAAAACCATATCCTGCGAAATAGTGCCGGCTGCCGATAAACCAATTAATACATCAGCGCCTTTAATCGCATCATCAAGCGTACGTGCATCAGTTTTAATAGCATGAGCAGACTTCCACTGATTCATGCCTTCACTTCGCCCTTCATAGATCACGCCCGTGCGGTCGATTATCGTTACATTCTCATGCGGGACACCCATCGCTTTAATAAGTTCGATACAGGCAATACAGGCAGCACCCGCACCAACGGCAACAATTTTGGTGTTTTTCATGTCGCGGCCCGTTAAATCCAGTGCATTTATAAAGCCAGCCGCTGTAATGATTGCAGTACCATGCTGATCATCATGAAATACCGGGATATCCATCATCTCCCGCAGGCGTTGCTCAATTATAAAACACGCCGGTGCACCAATATCTTCCAGATTGATGCCGCCAAAACTCGGCCCCAATAATTTCACACAATTGATAAATTCATCAATGTCTTCACTGTCAACTTCAAGGTCGATTGAGTCCACATCAGCAAAACGCTTAAAGAGAACGGCTTTCCCTTCCATAACCGGCTTAGACGCTTGCGCACCAAGGTTACCAAGCCCCAGAATTGCAGTACCGTTAGAAATAACTGCAACCAAATTACCTTTGCTGGTATAATCGTACGCCGTGTCAGGGTCTGCCGCGATTTCCTTCACTGGCACCGCAACACCAGGGCTGTAGGCAAGCGACAAATCACGCTGCGTAGCCATGGGCTTAGACGGTGTTACTTCCAGCTTTCCAGGGCGTCCAGAACTATGAAAACGAAGGGCTTCTGCGTCTGTAAATTTGGATGATTTATCAACCATTATTTATCCTTAAAGTGTCGATCTAACTGCATTCAATTCAAGAAATCGCATTATCCAGACTGGCGATATATAGAAGAATGATTTAAAACAAAATATATTGATTGTTACCATGGGGGCACCATAGATAATAGTCAGAAAAAACACACTCCATTTTGTAATTAATCACAAGATGGTATGGACATTTTGATCTGTGAGATAATCAAAAATATGACTGCGGCCACAAATACTGTATCTGAGACAAACAACAGTGCTCAAAAGAAAAACAAATGGCACATAGCGTCCGAAGACCCGAGCGCAACACCAATGATGGCCCAGTATATGCAAATTAAGGCGGACTATCCTGATTGTCTGCTTTTTTATCGCATGGGCGATTTCTATGAGTTGTTTTTTGACGATGCAGAGCGAGCCGCAAGCGCTCTCGACATTACATTAACCAAACGGGGAAAACACGCAGGTGCAGATATCCCTATGGCAGGTGTTCCTGTGCATGCTGCTGAAAATTATCTGGCACGACTTATAAAAAAGTCTTTTAAAGTAGCAGTTTGCGAACAAACAGAAGACCCGGCAGAAGCAAAAAAACGTGGGTCAAAATCTGTAGTCCGTAGGGAAGTCGTACGCTTAGTTACACCAGGCACATTAACGGAAGATAATTTACTCGATGCCCGAAGCCATAATTATCTTGTCGCTATCGGCCAAGCACAGAATTTCATAAGCCTCGCGGTTACAGATATATCAACAGGGGAATTTTTTATTCTCCCAACAAAAATATCAAGGCTCGACGGTGATTTAGCGCGGTTGAACCCGGGCGAAATCCTAATCAGTGAAACACTGATGGATCATGAAGAGTTTAACACGGCTCTATTTGACTGGAGGTCAGTTGTTAGCCCGTACACTGCATCAAGTTTCAGTAGCCAGACAGGCACTAAAAAACTGGAGCAAATATTTGACGTTTCCACACTAGATGGCTTTGCTTCTTTTACCCGTGCTGACCTAACAGCCGCCGCAGGGTTAATTGCATATCTAGAGGACACGCAAAAAGGCAACCTACCCAAACTATATCCTCCTAAACGGCTATCAAGCGATGGAAGTATGCTGATTGATGTCGCTACCCGTCGCAGCCTGGAGCTTGTTCGGACACAAACCGGTGACACAGCAGGCAGCTTGCTTTCGACCATTGATCAAACCGTAACCGGACCTGGCGCCCGCCTATTGTCCAAGCGCCTGTCAGCCCCCCTGACAGACCCTGTAAGAGTTAATGAGCGCCTTGATGCGGTTCAATATTTTATCGAACGCTTACCCTTAATTCAGGATGTTAGAGATATTTTGAAATCCACGCCTGATATGGAAAGGGCGCTTGCAAGAGTTGCGATGGAGCGCGCCGGGCCGCGCGACCTATTGGCAATAAAGAATGGATTAGAGGCCGCGCACCAATTAGGTACGTTACTGAATAATAGCGCTAATAATTTTGATGAGGCACTTTCCATAATTGCCGCTATCCAGGAAGATCTGGGCACACACTATGTGCTTAGTGATGAACTTGATCATGCATTAGTAACGGATCCTCCGTTAATAACGCGTGATGGTGGTTTCATTGCAAAAGGATATAACGCCGCGCTTGATGAGTTTAGAACACTCCGAGATGAAAGCCGCCAACTGATCGCTAACCTTGAAGGGCGCTATCAGCAGGAAACCGGTATTAATTCCCTAAAGATCAAACATAATAATGTGCTTGGATATCATGTAGATTTACCAGCTAAACAAGCTGATAAATTAATGGCGCCACCGCTGAATGAAACCTTCATTCACCGACAAACGCTTGCAAATGCCGTACGGTTTTCAACGACTGACCTCTCGAAGTTGGCTGGAAAAATTTCTGAGGCCGCAGACCGTGCCCTGGCGCTCGAGCAGGATATCTTCCAACAATTGGCAACGAAAGTTTTAGCAGAGTCATACCCAATTTCGTTAGCGGCTGAAGCCACCGCAAATATTGATGTATTATCTGCGCTTGCGCACCTCGCAGACATTAAAAATTACACACGCCCAGTTGTTGATGACGGTTTAGCGTTTGATATACAAGGTGGTAGACACCCTGTTGTCGAGAATGCGCTAGAGAGAAGTAACAACAGTCAATTCATTGCAAATGACTGCGACTTAAACCCCGATGAAAGACTTTGGCTGATTACCGGGCCTAACATGGCAGGTAAAAGTACTTTTCTAAGACAAAATGCCCTGATTGCTATATTAGCTCAAATAGGCGCCTATGTTCCTGCAACGAGCGCTCATATTGGTGTGGTTGATAAACTCTTCAGCCGTGTTGGTGCAGCAGACGATCTGGCGCATGGCCGATCTACTTTCATGGTAGAAATGGTTGAAACCGCCGCGATCCTCAATCAGGCAGGTCCACGATCATTAGTGATTTTGGATGAAATTGGTCGAGGAACAGCAACATACGATGGCCTGTCAATTGCTTGGGCAGCGGTTGAAAACCTTCACAATATCAACCAATCCCGCGCTTTATTTGCCACGCACTATCACGAACTAACCGCGCTCAAAGAAACCTTGGAAGCGCTATCCCTACACAGTATGCAAGTTCGCGAATGGAAAGGCGAAGTGATCTTTCTTCACGAAGTTGGAAAGGGTGCCGCAGATCGCTCCTATGGAATTCAGGTCGCAAAACTGGCAGGTCTTCCACCAAGGGTAATCACACGCGCACGTCAGGTCCTCGCCCACCTTGAGGTTAGTGACAAAGGGGACAAGGTTCGCGGTCTGGTCACCGATTTGCCGTTATTTCAAACTATTACAGACCATGAAGAGCCACAAATAGCAGGAAATGATCCATTGAGGGAAACGCTCGCAGATATTAACCCGGATCAACTATCGCCTCGCGAAGCTCTTGACGTATTATACACTCTCATTAGCTTGTCTGAGGACGAGTAATTTAAAAGGTGTTTGTTAAACATGTCTGACATTCGTAATCGCCGAGCAATTATCAATCGAAAAAACATGATAACTCAGCTCGATGTAATGTGCGAAACCTCAGCACCGCATTTATGGCAAACCGAATTAACAAAAATTCTTAAAACCAACTACCAAACCGGATGGAACGAAGTAAAAAGGCGTTTTGATGAAGATGCGGAAAACGGCCGAAAGGTTGCTGTTGCCTTATCATATTTAACAGACCAAACGTTACGTATCCTCTATGACTTCACAACTGAAAAGGTCTTTTCACTCGCTAATGCCACAGCTTCAGAACGTCTATGCCTTGTTGCTACTGGTGGCTATGGCCGCGGGGAGCTCGCTCCTTATTCTGATGTGGATCTATTGTTTATCATTCCATACAAATCAACCGCGTGGGCCGAAAATGTAGTTGAGTATATGTTATATGTCTTGTGGGATTTAGGCTTGAAAGTCGGGCATGCAACCCGGACCCCCGCAGATTGTGTTCGACTTGCCAAAGAAGACCTGACAATCAGAACCTCACTCCTGGAAGCCCGTTATCTTTGGGGCGATCAAAAACTATTCAAAGAAGCAGAAAGAAAATTTATCCGGCGTGTTGTCGCACCAACAGGAAAGCAATTCGTTGAAGAAAAACTAGCGGAGCGCGACCAAAGGCATAAAAAACTCGGTGATAGTCGATACGTAGTTGAGCCGAACATCAAGGATGGCAAGGGGGGCCTGCGGGATCTTCAAACCATGTGGTGGATTGCCAGATACCTTTATGGTGCTAAGGCTGAAAACAGCCCTGTAGATAATAATATTCTAACCGCAAACGAGAACCGCCAATATAACAAAGCAACGTCTTTTCTTTGGACCGTTCGCGTCGCCATGCATTTCATTGCCAACCGGGCTGAAGAACGGTTGAGCTTCGATATGCAGCGACAATTATCAGAAATACTAAATTATAAAGATCACCCAGGTACATCTGGTGTTGAACGGTTCATGAAACACTATTTTCTCGTGGCCAAGCAAGTCGGAGACCTGACACGTATTTTCTGTGCGGTCCTTGAAGAACGTCAGCAAAAACCAGCTTTTTTGGATCGTTTTAAACGGACAGTACGAGTGAGCGGTTTTATAAATCAAAAAGGTCGTTTAAACGTCTCCAAAGAGTCCGACCTGATCGAAAAACCCGAAAATATGGTCCGAATATTTGCAGTCGCTGACAAACATAAGCTAGATATTCATCCAAGCGCCATTCGGACCATAAAACAAAACCTTAATCGGTTGAATAATCAAATAAGAAAAGACCCTTCCGTCAACCAGGATTTTATTGAGGTTCTAACCTCCAGAAATGCAGCAGAAATTAATCTGCGAAGAATGAACGAAGCCGGAGTTTTTGGCCAGTTAATCCCCGATTTTGGACGCGTCGTTGCCCAAATGCAATATGACATGTACCATCACTATACGGTGGACGAGCATACCATTCGCGCGATTGGGCTTACGGCAAAAATTGAAGCTGGTCTGCTCGAGGAAGACCATCCCCTCGCATCGAAGATTATTAACAAAGTCGTCTCCAGACGAGTTTTGTATGTTGCGGTGCTATTGCATGACATTGCAAAAGGGCGTGGTGGTGACCATTCTGTTATTGGTGCTGAGGTTGCACAGTCTCTTTGTCCGCGATTGGGGTTAAACGCCAGCGAAACAGAAACCGTTGCGTGGCTTGTACTTCATCACTTACTCATGAGCCATACCGCATTCAAACGTGACCTCTCGGATCATAAAACAATTCTCGATTTCTGCGATATTGTGAAAAGCCCTGAGCGGCTCAGGTTATTGCTTGTTTTAACGGTCGTGGATATCCGCGCTGTTGGCCCAGGCGTCTGGAACGCCTGGAAAGGGCAACTTCTCCGTGATTTATATTCAGCAGCCGAAGAAGTTCTGGTAGCAGGTCACGTAAACACCCACCGTTCTGAACGAGTGAACATGAAAAAAAGCGCACTCGCTGAACGACTGGATGATTGGCCAGAAGACACTGTTACTACGTTTACAAAACGTATGGCTGATGCCTATTGGATTGCAGAAAATACCGACACGCATACCTTAAATGCGCGGCTTACCAAACGCGTTGATGAAAACAACGAGTCTTTTGGTGTTACGGCGCGTATTGAAGTAGAAAAAGATATGACGCGCCTAGCTGTATATATGGCTGATCACCCCGGCATGTTTGCCCGTGTTGTTGGGGCACTTAGGGTGGCCGGTGCCAGTATTGTTGACGCTAAAATTCATACCTCATTAGACGGAATGGCAATCGAGAATTTTACCTTGCAAACCCTGGATGGTTCCGCCTTTGATAGCCGCCGATCATTAGACCGACTAGAAGAAACAATTTTAGGGGCTCTTAATGGTTCCATTAAGTCCAAACAAGAGCTCGATAAAAAACCGGTTTTTGCCGCCAAGCAAGACGCATTTACCATAGAACCTGTTGTCTTAATAGATAACCGGGCATCAAACCAATCTACCGTTATTGAAGTGAATGCCAAGGACCGCCCGGGCCTCTTGTATGACTTGGCATATACACTCTATCATTTGAAACTATCCCTGTTTTCAGCCCATGTTGCGACATACGGGGAAAGAGCTGTTGACGTTTTTTATGTCAAAGACCTTACAGGCCAGAAAATCAGCAACAAAGTCAGATTACGAAATATTGAGGATAAACTTCTAAAAGCAGCACGAAACGAGCCGATCTTTAATCGTAAAAAGAAAAGCGCGAAGGAGACCGCTGCGTGAAGCTTATTAGGCGGGTATCAGAAGTTGGGGGATTGACCCTGATCAGTCGTATTTTAGGGTTTACGCGCGATATTCTTATGGCGCGCTTCCTCGGTGCTGGCATGGCATCTGACGCTTTTTTCATTGCTTTTAAATTGCCAAACTTTTTTCGCAGACTATTTGCGGAAGGTGCTTTTTCTGCGGGCTTCATTCCTGTTTTTTCCAAACTACTGGGAAAGAGCATCACAGCCGAAAGCGAAGCGAAAGCAAAGGCATTTGCGGCAAATGTTCTTGCATGGTTTCTCCCTATCTTGGCAATTTTCCTAATCCTTATGGAAGTTGCGATGGTCCCTGTAATGCTAGGGCTGTCTGGCGGGTTTGAAGGAAACACCGTTAAATTCAACCTTCTGGTAGAGCTTGGGTGGTATACCTTTCCCTATCTTTCCCTTATTTCTTTGGTGGCACTCTATGGCGGCATGCTGAATGCTTATGGTCGATTTGCAGCAGCTGCCTTTGTTCCTGTTCTTTTAAATATTTTTATGATCAGTGCACTGATCCTGGCCCCCGATAACGACATTACTGCAGCACGTTACCTTGCTATCGCGGTATCGCTATCAGGCGGTGCACAATTTCTATGGTTATATATTGCGGCTCGCAGGGCGGGAATACGCCTCAAATTGCCCAAGCCACACATCAGCGATGATTTTAAAAAGTTTATTAAAATGGTGGGACCTGCAGCAATTGGTGCCGGTATTACCCAGATTAACCTCCTTATTGATACAATTCTTGCCGCACGATTTTTACCAGAAGGCTCGGTATCATGGCTGTTTTTTGCAGACAGGCTTAATCAACTACCAATCGGGATAATTGGTGTTGCCGTAGGAACAGTATTGTTGCCAACAATTTCACGGAGTTTAGCGGACAACGACCATACATCTGCAATTAACCAGCAAAACCTCGCATTCCAGTTTTCAATGCTCATTACCCTACCAGCAGCCGTTGCTTTTGTTTCAATCGCAGAACCTTTAATAACAACCCTGTTTGAACGCGGTAACTTTGACGCTGTGGCGACGAAAGCAAGTTCAGCAGCACTCGTGGCCTACGCTTGCGGTTTACCGGCCTATATTATTGGAAAAATACTGATCCCAGGATATTTCGCTCGCGGCAACACCAAAACGCCTGTTAAAATTGCTGCGATCGCCTTGTTGGTAAACACAAGTCTGAACATCGCTTTCATCGGACCATTTGGGCATGTGGGATTAGCAGCAGCAACAGCTATTGCCGCATGGGTTAATATCCTATTGTTATACTTAGGCCTCAGGCGCGATAACAATTTTTACTTTGAAAAGACAAGTCTCATTAATTCTGCAAAATATATGGCATTTGCTATTTTAATGGGAGTTGGCCTTTATTACCTATCCGGTGTTTTCAATGTCTATTTTGAAGAAGGCGAAATAACGCGCACATTTGCCCTGATTACCCTTATTCTTTTCGGCGTAGTATTTTATTTCGCGGGGCTTTTATTGACACGAACTGTCACGGTTGGTGATATGCGCAAGTTACTTTCAAAAGAACGTTAATATACTCATATCTCTTGACCACTTAAGGTTCTTATTGCCATAAGGCGTCAAAATACCATGGATAATGAAAATTTCCGGTGTAATCATCCCACTAGTCTGCGGAGACATAATTGTGAGCGACAATACCAATACCCAAACTAAGCAAAACGGCCGTGTTTTCTCTGGTGCACAGCCAAGCGGCAATATGCACCTTGGCAATTATTTGGGAGCGTTTAGAAACTGGGTGAAGCTTCAAGATACATTTGAATGTATATACTGTGTCGTTGACATGCACGCTATTACTGTGTGGCAAGACCCGGAAACCCTGCGGGCGCAAATTCGTGAAGCTGCCGCAGCCTATATCGCTGCTGGTGTAGACCCGGAAAAATCAATATTGTTCAATCA
This sequence comes from Kordiimonas sp. SCSIO 12610, assembly GCF_024398015.1. GTDB lineage: Bacteria > Pseudomonadota > Alphaproteobacteria > Sphingomonadales > Kordiimonadaceae > CANLMI01. The sequence goes on along the minus strand of NZ_CP073747.1, from coordinate 216,513 downwards.
AAGTCAGGTTCCTGGGCACGCAGAGCTGGCATGGATTTTTAACTGTGTGTCTCGCCTTGGCTGGCTCAACAGAATGACACAGTTTAAGGACAAAGCCGGAAAAAACAGGGAAAAAGCATCGGTTGGCCTGTATGTATATCCAAACTTAATGGCCGCTGACATCCTGCTGTATCAAGCAACACATGTTCCTGTCGGTGAAGACCAAAAGCAACATTTGGAACTCACACGTGATATCGCGCAGAAATTCAACAATGACTTTAAAACCGATCTGTTCCCAGAAGTAGAGCCAATTATTCAGGGGGAAGGGGCTCGTGTTATGAGTTTGCGGAACGGATCCGCAAAAATGTCGAAATCTGACCCGTCAGAATATAGCCGCATCAACCTAAATGACGACGCAGATACAATTCAGCAAAAAATTAGAAAAGCCAAAACAGATGCTGAGTTGCTCCCAGCGACTGCTGATCAGCTTGAAGGGCGTCCTGAGGCAATCAACCTTGTTGGCATCTATGCCGCACTTGCCGATATGAGCCGTGATGCAGTTTGCGCCGAATATGAAGGAAAAGGCTTTGGTGATTTCAAGCGCGGCCTGACCGACTTAGCCGTGGAAAAACTCGCCCCCATCACTGAAGAAATGGCACGGCTGCAAAATGATAATGCTTATATTGATTCTATTCTAAAGAATGGCTCTGAGCGCGCGCAAGCAATCGCTGAACCAATCATTGCTGAAATCAAGAAAACTGTTGGCTTTTTGACATAAAAGAAATGTCTCCTTTAAATGTTCAGCATATGTTAAGTTAAGTTATGAAAGTATTTTGTCTTGGCGGGGCATTTATGTTGAATTTCTCTAGGGAAAACATCGAGTAGGAGTTATCGCATGTTGAAAAAGGTTTTTGTACTATCTGCCGTCATTTTACTGAGTGCTTGTGCGTCAAAATTTAAAAGTGATGTCGCTACTTTTCACGCACTACCTGCACCACAAGGCGAAAAACTCGCTCTCATTCCAATGTTGGAAGAAAAACAGGACAGCCTAGAATTTGCGCAATATGCAAGTGTTATTGGTAACCACCTGGAAAGCCAAGGTTACCGTGAAGCTGGGGATAGTGAACCCGACCTAATCGTTGGTTTTGACGTTACAATTGATGATGGCCGTGAAAAATTAATTACACGCCCTGGACCCTATGGGTTTTATGGTGGTTTTCCATACTGGGCCGGATATAGCCGATTTGGTTATTGGGGTTTCCACCGTGCTGGTTTCCGTCGTGGATTTATAAGACCCGGCTTTGGGTTTGGCGGATTTGGTGGCTTCGGTAGATTCGGTGGGTTTGGCGGCTTCGGCGGTTTTGCTGGTGATCAGGTTATTGCCCGTACGGTCTATAAAGCAACCCTGACAATGGAAGTTCGTACAAAAGACGGCGAAAAATTGTTCGAGGGCCGTGCAGAAACTGAAACACGGAAAAAGGACCTTCCAACCACACTACCCCTTTTAGCCGAGGCATTATTTGCAGACTTCCCGGGTCAAAGCGGTGTTACTCGCAAAGTGGTTTTGGAACCTAAAAAAGAGGGTTAGACCTCGACACTATAGTTTAAAAACTAAGAAAGCCCAGAACACTATAGTTCTGGGCTTTTGTCTTGCTTGATGCATTCTAATCACTATGTAGAATGTTGCTTTTAGAGGCTGGAATAGATGAAACCAACATAACGGTCTGGCCACTCTGCATTATCGGTTTGCCAACGAGCATCCATATCCGCCAGCGGTTTCATCGCAACGATCTCTTCCAGAGATTTTCCCTCATTTTTAAGCTTAACCACACGGTCACGGCTTTCTATCAGCATCTGATAATATTCTATCAAGAGAGGTTTTTTCGAAACCGGCCCATGGCCAGGAATAATCAGTGTATCGCTATTAGAGATATCAATTGCTGTAGCGATTGTTTCTATTAAACCGCCAATCGTCCCACCGCTTCTTGTGTCAATAAATGGGAATCTATTGGCAAAAAATGTATCGCCCATATGAAGAACATTATTACCCTTAAAATATACCAAACTGTCGCCGTCTGTATGGGCGCGGGACACATGAACAATACGGGTTTCCTCACCGTTTAAATGCAATGACATTTCATCGTTGAACGTGACAACAGGTAGCGACTTTTCGCCTAGTTTATTTTCGGTGGCTTCAAATACGCGAGGCGCCATTCTGACCCGAACATTGTCATGCGCGACGATCACTGAGCCGGTTTTACCAAAGTTTTCGTTTCCGCCCGTGTGGTCACCATGAAAATGAGTGTTAATCACATATTTAATTGGCTTGTCGCTTAAGCCTTTTATAGCTGCGCGTATTTTGTCAGACAGTGGCGCAAACTGATCGTCAACGATATAGACACCGTCTTCACCGAGCGAAACGCCGATATTACCACCTGCGCCAAACAAGACATGAATGTTGCCGCGTACATGTTCCGCGGTGACCTCAACACCTGCAAACCGATCATCCTGTGAAAAAGCAGTTCCGGTCAATATCGTGGCAGCTGCGAGCGAGCTTAATACCTTTTTCAAATTCATAGATCCCTCCCTTGATACATTATCCAATGAAATTACCCGGACAATAAAACTGTCACGGCTTATGATCAAATGACAAGGCAGTGAAGCGATAGGCCACGATATCGCCATGATATGGTCATGCTTGCAACTTTTATTCTTTTCATTTTGATGTAGACTTGAGATTTATCTAAATCTGTATGATACAAGATCAAATTCAGTGTAAATTCTTTGTAAAGGGGGCCTTATGGCCGAAAAGAAGGTCATCGCAGTAATATTTGGCGGTAGAAGCGTAGAGCATGATGTGAGCGTTTTAACCGGGCTTCAATTTCTAGAAGCCTTAGACCCTGGGAAATACACTGGCCTTCCGGTTTATGTTGACCCTCTCGGGCAGTGGTGGACAGGTGACGCTTTAAAGAAACGAAGCTATTATCCTGTCAATGATAGCAAGCAAAAAACCCTGTCTGAAGTGAAGTTAGAACTGGCTACCAATGCAAATGGACGACCGTCCCTCACAACATTTAAAAAGGGGTTGATGGGCGAAAAACGGGAAGCCATTCCGTTTGACCTAATGGTTCCAGCTATTCATGGATCAAACGGTGAGGATGGAACGCTTCAAGGGCTGCTTGAATTCGCAAATATCCCATATGCTGGCTGTAGAACACTTGGTGCAGCAGCAACAATGAATAAAGAATTTACAAAGAAGCAAGCGCGCCAAAATAATATCAACGTTTTGGACGAAATGATTATGGCCAGGCCTAAAACTGGTACTTTCCTTGATCCAGAAGCGATTGAAAACGAGCTTACTTCTGTATTTGGAGCTATCAGGTATCCTTATATTGTTAAACCCTGTAACCTTGGCTCCAGCGTGGGTGTTGGTAAGGCTGACGATATTGACAGTTTAATCGGTGCTTTGATGACTGCGTTTAAACTTGATAGCGAAGTGATCATTGAGCCATTCGTGGAAAATCTTGTTGAATATAATATTTCAGTGCGCCGTAAGTTGGATGGCACGATTATTACATCCGCAATTGAGCGCCCTTTAAGAAATGCAGAATTATTAGACTTCAAAAATAAATACCTGGGCGGCAACGAGCCCGGCGCACCAAAAGCAAAATCTGGCGGCAATAGTGAAGGGATGGCATCCTTAAACCGCGAATTAAACCCATCGAACCTGAATACCGATCAGATAGATATTATTAGAAATAGCAGTAGTAAAATCTTTGATGTTCTCAACCTGGCTGGCAGCGTAAGAATTGACTTTCTCTCGAATGAGAAAACCGGTGAGATATGGCTTAATGAAGTTAATACCATACCAGGGTCATTCGCCTATTTTCTTTGGGAAGCCGCTGAAGAGGCCACAAGCTTTCTTGCTCTTACATCCGACATCATAGAGGAAGGGTTTGCATTATCTGCCAAACGCCTTGGCGATACAGGAACCCATATTGGCGGTGCAACCATTTTTGTTGAAAGCTAGTATCCTTAATGACCAGTGACCCAACTATCCTTAAAGCCGAAGACAATACGAGTGATTGGTATCATCAAACCCTTGGCGATAACGGCCAATCTTTAATATGGTTGCATGGCTGGGGCCAGAACCACACCGCCCTGTCGCGGTTAGCAAATCTATTCAAAGCGGATCACATCAATAAAATTTATGATCAGCCTGGATTTGGAAAAACCCCCCTGATAGTTGATGGCGGAACAGCTGATTATGCTGATAATCTTGCAAAGCAATTAAGCCCTGATCAGCCCCATATAATTATTGGTCACAGCTATGGTGGAAGAGTTGCTATCCAGATGGCTTCGCGTCACCCGGAACTTATCAAAGCAATTGTCTTAATTGGGGGTGCTGGTATTCCGCGCACGCGCAGTTTAGCGTTTAAGCTTAAAGCTGCCTTCTTAAAACAATTGGGTCGCGCGGCACGACTTATTGATTCTCTATTCAAGAGTAACCTTCAGGAGCGCTATTCCAAACGGTTCGGGAGTAGCGATTATAGAAATGCTGGTACCTTACGCACAACATTCGTGAAGGCTGTTACTGAAAACCTGACCAATATTGCGAAGCAGATTAAAGTACCAGCTTTGTTGATATATGGGAGTGATGACACAGAAGCTCCGCCTGAGATTGGTAAAAAGTACGAAGAAGCCATTGCGATCGCACGGTATGAAGAACTTGAAGGATTTGATCATTGGGATATTCTTGATCGTGGTGCTTATCAATGCGAAGCTCTTATTCGGACATTTTTCAAGGATTTGAACCTATGATATCCTTTGATAACCTGCCTTTTAGTCTGATCGTTTTTGCTATCGGCGGGCCAATTATTTTTTGGTTTCTTCTAGAGCGGGGCTTAACGCTCACAAAGTTTTTCCAGCAGGAAGAATATGATGGGCCACGCTTTATTAAATGGTTACACAATAAAAAGGCCTATGATATCCGTGCCAGCTTTTGGCTTATACTGGCACTCTTTGCAGGAAGCCTATCGCAAACGACACTCCTGAATAAGCTATCCTTTGTTGTGTGGCCTTTTATTTGTGTGGGGTTATTGCACGGTATTTTTATATCGCGCCAAGGCCGGAAAATATCCAAGAAGAAGCTCGTTCTGACAACGCGTGTAAAGCGTATCCTAAGTGTCTATATGCTGCTGTCATTAGCCCTAACCGTTCTTATCGTAATTATTACTAGCTTTGCGCCAGAGGGAAGTCATTTTGCAATCAATATGAGTATCGATGAATTTGATATTGGTTTAATTGCATACGATTGGCGAATAGCTGCATTTGCTGGCCTTTTAGTGCTACTTATCCAAGGATTGCCTTTTATATTGGTAAGCGCAAACAAACTACTCGAACCCGCAGAGGAAAGAGTGAAAGCCAAGTTTAGACAAGAGGCTATCGATAAATTCGCAGCGCTCAAACCAACGATCATTGCGATTACCGGTTCATTTGGAAAAACATCAACCAAACATATACTCAGCCACATTCTGTCGAACGCGGCACCAACACTTGCGACCCCCGGAAGCGTAAATACGGACATGGGGATAACGCGTGTTATTCGGGAATCGCTAACCCCAGAGCATCAATATTTTATCGTAGAAATGGGGGCCTATGGCCCCGGGTCTATCGCTAAATTATGCCAGCTAACACCGCCTAATATTGCTATGATTTCAGCGGTTGGCGCCGCGCACTATGAGCGCTTTAAATCCCTTGAAACTGTCGCCAAGGCAAAATTTGAAATTGCAGAAGCCTGTTTCAATAATGGTGGGAAAGCCATTATCAACCAAAACGGCATCCCTGAACACTTGCTTGAAGATAGACTTAAGCATGTAAAGGGGCCTTATCTTAAGGTTGGAAATACCAATAGTGACCTAGCCATAAAAGAAATAACTATGGATGCAGGTGGCCTTAGTGTTGAGATCGAAGTTAACGACGAACAACATATATTGAAGGCCCCTCTTTTTGGGGAACATCAGGGTGAAAATATTGCGCTGGCGGCCGCATGCGCCCATGCGATCGGAATGCCTTGGTCAACAATAAAGGGGGCGTTGCTATCAACACCCCAGATCAGACATCGGCTTGAAGTTACAAAATCCGTGAACAACCCTACAATCATCGACGATGCCTACAATTCCAATCCTATTGGGTTTGCAGCGGCCCTGGAATGTCTTGACGTTCTTAAAGGCGAAAATGGTCGAAGAATACTGATTACCCCCGGGATGGTTGAATTAGGCGAAAAACACGATGCTGAGCATGAACGCCTTGGCAAAATTGCAGCAAAATACTGCGATATTATTCTTGCTGTCACACCGAACAGAATACCATCGTTTCTAAAAGGGTTGGAAGCGGCCAATGATGGCAGCGTTACGGTTATGACCTTCGACACCCAAGAAGCAGCCGAAACTTGGGCACGAAACAACTGGAAACCAGAGGATGCTGTTTTATTCGAGAATAACCTGCCTGATATATATGAAGCCGATGTAACGCTTTAATCTATGGGTTTTTATCGACATTTAAATCAAGCGCCTCAAGGTTTGATCTCGCAGCATCTGCATTCGCACCATCACCTTGCAGTAAAAGCACCTTTAACCAAGCTTGCCTTGCCGCATCAAAGTCATTTTGGGCATGTTTTAAATTACCGTATTCCAAATATGCTGACGGGTCGTCAGGGTAAACCTTTTGATAAATACTAAGGGCCTGCGACGCTTCATCTAACCTGTCTGTTCCACGAGCAGCGGACGCAAGCAACAACATTATATCGATCCGCCCAGGGTCAGCGGCAGAAACGGCTTTCAAGTCAGTATAGGCCTGTTCAAAATTATCGTCGGCCGCAGCAATACGTGCCCGATCGATTAGAAACTCACGCTCCTGCGGCGAGTTTTCAGTTGTTAGAGAGAGCGCATTATCAATTGCCTCTTCAGCGCGGACAATTTCGCCAGCAACTAACCAGGCATTTGCTGCTTGATTATAAATCTCAGCGAGTAAAAACGCATTCGCTACAATTCTTTTGCCGAGGCGAACAGGCATATCACGCCCCACACGCATATCATCGACCAGTCTTTCAAGGCGCACCGCGGCTTCTTCGTGTTCTCCGAGATAAAATAAGCCTAACGCCTCACAGTGACGGGCAGGGACACCGCCTCCCTGACCTTTCCAGATCAAGGCCTCATTGACCGCATTATCTGGGGCTTTCTCTGTCATATCCAGACATTTAGCATACCGTTGCTCGTCTGATTGGAACTCATCCTGCATCGCAGATAAGGGAACTGATATAATCAGAAAGCCAATGCTAATTTTACAAAAAAGAATTACTATATGTTTCATCATGGCGGCTACCCTCTATAATCGTCGTGGCAATTTCAAGGCATAATTTGAGAGAACTAAAATTAATGACAATTAAAAAACCACATCTTCTTGTTTTTGGGCCCGGTTATAGTGCCATGCCAATTATGCAACATTTTCTATCACTTGGCTGGAACGTTAGCGCAAGCTGGCGTAGGGAAGAGGCTAGAACAAGCCTGCAACAAGAAGGGTTTAACCCAATTGAACTGGATGAAGCTGTTACCCCTCAGAGCCAAAACATTCAGGATGTAACGCATATTCTCACATCTATTGCTCCCAAAAATGGACCAGATCCGATTTTGCCAATTTTGGAAAAATGGCGTGCCCATATGCCTGAGATAAGCTGGATCGGCTATTTATCAAGCACCAATGTTTACGGGGATCACAGTGGAAACTGGGTTGATGAAACAACCGCTTGCAGTCCTTCTTTGGAACGAGGAAAAAACCGCTTACTTGCAGAAAATAGCTGGCACGACTTTAGTGAACAGGCCAGTGCTACGCTTCATATATTTAGGCTTGCTGGCATATATGGGCCGCGGCGAAATGCTATACGCTCGCTTCTATCTGGAAAGGCGAAACGCATCATTAAAGAAGGTCAGGTTTTCAGTCGCATACATGTCGAAGATATTTGTCAAACGGTCGTAGAGGCCGCAACAGGGAATTACCCAACCAATATTTTTAACCTCGCTGACGATGAGGCGTGCCCGCCACAGGATGTTATTACCATGGCGGCAGACTTAACAAACATGCCGGTTCCAGAAGCACAGGATTGGGAAACTGCAGACCTAAGTCCCATGGCGCGTAGTTTTTACCTTGAGAGCAAAAGAGTGAAGAACGATAAAATCAAATCGACACTCGGAATTACACTAAAATACCCATCATACAGAACAGGACTTCAGGAACTCCTTAAAACGGAACTGTAGGGCATTATGCATATATAAATTTATGCAATCGCATCAACCTGATCATATGTCATGGTTCCGGGCACCAATATTACAGGGCACCGCATATTGCCAACCAACTCACTTGCAAAATAATCCACAAGTGGCCCAGGCCCACCTTCTGACCCTGCACCGAGTACAAGCCCAAACAGGTCATTACGGTCTTCTATGAAGTTGCGAAGCGCATCCTTTGGTTCACCCTCTGCGATAATCGTTTCAGGTTTTACACCGCAATAGGCTTCCAATCTGGTAGACATGTCGCCTAGAAGCGTTCTCGCTTCATCATAGGCTTCTTCACGCATTCGATCCGCAACAGCAACCCAGTGCTGAAATTCACCAGGGCGAATACAGTGAAACAGAATTAATCCCCCACCAGTAATATGCCCTGCACGCGCAGCAGCAAACCTAATGGCAACTTTAGATTCTGGGGAATCGTCCACAACAACAAGAAGTTTTCGGCTGCGCTTTTTAATTGGGCGTGCCGGTGCCTTGATGTCATCTTCATTAATAATATTATCATCTGTCATAATCTTAGCTTGGCAGCAGTTTCACCTGCTGACAAGCATAAAGTGCGATTACGAAGCGCGAATTCTATCGCTTAATTTAAAAGAATATTGGTCACTTCCTTTAACTGCGTCCGTGCACGTAAAAGGTAAAAACCCTGAATGGATAAATGATTAGCAACAATACCGTCAACAGCACCGTTCGTAACAACCGTTGGGTTCAGAACCGCTGCTGCCTCAAGCGACCTCAAAAGCTCATCATAGACTTTTGCAAGTTCACGGTCTTCAACAACGCTCGCAAAATCAACCCGCAGTGATTTCAAAAGCAACGTGTAGGCATAAACTTGGCCTTTCACTTCATAAAAAACATTATCAACACCGAAGTCGGGGACAAACCCACCTGCATTATCACCTATGTATTTTTCAATTTTTGCAGACGACGCCCCAAGATCAGAGGCAATACGCTCTAAAGTCATGCGTAAATTGTCGGCGCGGCGCTCGAATACCGCATCGCCGCTGCTGACACGGTTATTATAAGTGATAAAATCTTTTGCCGCATCCCTGTAGAAATGATCGGATGCCTTTGTGGGAAGCCACGATTCTATAACCCAGCGTTCTGGCTCGATCGCCAAATTACCAGCGGCTTTCTCTAGGTCCGCGTCCACAGCACTCGATCCACGGGAACGCCCAAGCTGATCACGAAGCTCAAGGGAAAAGCGTGAAAAAGCACCAAACATTCCCTTTTGAAAAGCAGGCGTATTATCCACCCACCATCCAGGCAAAAACACAGGGTCATTAGGCGTCCAGTTATGTTCAACTGTCTCTCGGTTAACAAGGTATGCCATCAAGGAAACCGCGTTTGAACCACCTGGCGGCGGCGCAACAGCTGGCGATAGGTTATCGTCGATACGATTAACAAACATCATTCCAATAAGGATATAGAAGAAAAACACCAGCGGAATGGCAATTAAAACCCTTCGCCAGGTTCCTCCAGACACACTGCTAATCCAGCCTGTAAACCAGTGCCATAACACTCGTAATTTTGCCCTAAAAAAGGCAAAAAACGCCGCAAACCTCTCTCGAACCCATATAAGAAGTTCTTTAAACATATGTACTTCCTCGTCCCCTATATATTGGCCCTATATATTGGGGCAAAATATAATATTCTGTCTTTGTTTATGCTTCATGTTTGAGCTGTTTATTATATATAATGTCGGTATATTGACGCAAAAAACAAGGGTCTATCCTAAACCACCACCCCATAAAGCTTGAAACCGCATAAAAACCAGCTTATTGAACAGCCATGGAAGACAAGATTTATAAAATCCTCCGCGAAGACGAGTGGACAGGCGCGCTACAGTCAGGGACGCTTGTTGGAGCGCCTGTTGATATAGAAGATGGTTTCATTCATTTTTCTACAAAGAAACAGGTACAGGAAACAGCGAACAAGCATTTCGCTGGTGAGTATAATCTTTATCTTTTAGAGGTTGATGTTTCCGATTTGCCCGATGAAACACTGAAATGGGAAAAGTCGCGAAATGACGACCTGTTTCCCCATTTATATGCAAGCCTTAAAATAGAAATGGTATCGCAAGTGTGGTCGCTACAAACCACCGAAAGTGGGCTGCACGACTTTTCATTTCTCGAGAATGACAGTCCTACTACCTTAATCATATAAATACACTCGATTACATAATCTGGATAAGAGAATGTCGATAATTTTTAATTCTGTAAAACCCTTCATTCATAGCCTTGATCCGGAGAAAGCACATAACCTGACAATCCGGTCACTTAAAGCGGGATTAGGTGGCCTTTTTGCAGGACACAGCGTTAAAGACACCATTCTGAATACCAATGTGTTTGGGTTATCCTTTGATAACCCTATCGGGTTGGCAGCAGGCTTTGATAAAAACGCAGAGGTTATGCGCGCCATGCTTGCCATGGGTTTCGGCTTTGTAGAGGCAGGAACTGTTACACCTAAAGCACAAGACGGTAATGAAAAACCAAGGTTATTTCGCCTTAGCGAAGATAAGGCTGTTATCAATCGCTTTGGATTTAATAACGAGGGATTAGACCCTTTCAAAAAGCGATTAAAATCAGCACAGAATATTGGCATTATTGGCGCGAACGTTGGCGCAAATAAAGAGGCGACAGACCGTACAGAAGACTATGTAAATGGAGTAGAGAGCCTCTATGGGCTTTGCTCATATTTTACGATCAACATATCAAGCCCCAACACATCTGGGCTTAGGGCCTTACAATCAAAGGCGTCGCTAGTTGATTTGGTTGAGCGCGTTCTGACTGTCCGGTCAGAGAAGATCAACAACGGCGCCGCTTATACGCCTATTCTGGTCAAAATTGCCCCCGACCTGACCACTGACGATATCGATGATATATCAGATGTCGCTAGATCGTATGAAATTGATGGCCTAATCGTCAGCAATACAACAATAACCAGACCCAATAGTTTACGCTCTCAGCATAAACATGAGACCGGGGGACTGTCCGGAAAACCTTTGATGGAACCCTCAACAGAAACATTGCGCACAATTTACAGTGCGACAGAAGGAAAAGTTCCACTTGTCGGGGTAGGCGGTGTATCAAGCGGTAAGGATGCTTTCGAAAAAATTTGCGCCGGAGCATCCCTCGTGCAGTTATATTCTGCGCTTGTTTATTCAGGCCCAGGACTTGTTAATCAAATCAACAAGGAGTTGGCAGTACTGCTGCGCGAAAACGGCTTTAACTCTGTTAAAGAGGCTGTTGGATCTGGTGTTTAATTTTTAACAATGCCCTATACAGTTATCCATCAAGCGGCCTTTAACGTATACGAGGGCGTTCGGTATCTCGCTCTCTTCTTAAGCGTTCGCGAGGTCGACCTTCACCCCTGCGCCTAAATATATTGTCCGCAATTTTTTTGCGGGTTTCGTGATCAAGTTCAACAACGGTTCCTAGAAGAACCTCACGCACAGGGGCCTGTAATCTTAGGGAGTGGGAAGCATGAGCATCAAGCGCTGCACGCAGGGCCTCTTTATCAACAGTTTCTGCAGCCAGCAGATTTCTGATTTCCTGTTCAGCTTCACGGCGCGCCAGAAGTGTATCACGCAAAATAGGCCGTTTCTCACGCATAAACTCCCGAACTTCGCCTCGTGCATCTGGCGGTAGGTATCTTGCTATTTCTCTTAGGTTAAACTCTAATCGGCCAGAAGGTGGGGGGTGCTTATAGTCTTTCTTCCCCTTACCAATCCAAACACCTAAGACGAAGATATTAAAGGCGACAGAGACAACTAAAACCGCATAAATCCATTTTGATTTTAATTCCATAAATCATCTCCCCCAACCCAGTCATCATGGTCCTCTGCGCTCACAAAATATTCGCTGCTAATATCATAGCTGTCTTCATAAACACCTGCATCAAGCATGCCTTCTGATCCAATGAAAACACCAACAACCATCACCGCTAAACCCATCGCTGCTTGCGTCATAAACCCGCCCGGCGACATTAAAAACCGCATATCAAAAAGCGACCCCAAAAAGCCTCTTGGCTCTATATCAACCACCGATTTTGGTTGAGTATAATGATCAGGTACATTTTTAAGCTGCTTCATGAAAGACGTTTCATCATCAAAAGAAGTACCACTCTCTACCCAAAGTCTATCCATTTCAGCACGTTCGGAAAGATACTGTTTGCCCTCAGTTGATGATAAAAAAGACCGTGCACTTGATCTTAAACCCGCTGACCACGAATGAATATCGGTGCCATGCAACAATTCCAGTTCCTCATATTTTTCTGCATCCATAATTGCCATCATTCACACCTTTAAACCAATGTCTCCAATAGCTGGGCCTTTTCCTGCGCCAAAAGTTTCCTAAGGGCCGCACGTGCACGCACCAGCAGCGACTCGTACGCTTTTATGTTTAAGTCCATTATCTCAGCAGCTTCCATGTTACTTAATTGATCCATGTAACTCAAAGTAACGGCTATCCGCTGCCGCTCGGGCAAATTTTCAAGCGCAGTGTTCAACAGTTTATTTCGCCCCTGTTTTTCCAGCATACTATCTACACGTTCCGATGTATCAACCTCATCATAATTTTCAGGCAGTGCTGACGGGCGTTTTTTTCGTTTTTCATCCAAACATTTGTTCACAACAATACGGTAAAACCACGTAGAAAACTTTGCTTGACGGGCATCAAAACTATGCGCATTTGTCCATAATTTTATAAACGCTTCCTGCACCATATCTTCTGCAAATGACATATCACCAAGCAGTCGATACGCAATCATGCGGAACTGGCGTGCATATTTATCAACCAGCTTCGCATATGCTTGCCGGTTGCCAGAAACAATTGCTTCCACCAGTTCTTCGTCTGTCATGTTTAAAGCGTTCATCGCCATATTATACACATCTCTGTGCTGTCGTTTCCTAATGTACGTTTAAACTACCCTTTACCCTTCGATATATTTTAGCCCTGTCCATAATAAGTCGCTGCTTGTTCAAACAGTATATAATGCCTACGAGCAACTTCATAACGGTCGTCACCGTATCCACCGCCCATAACTGTTACCAACGGAATGGATCGTCCACAAACCTGGTCAAATACATACTTTTCGCGTGCGCACAGCCCGTCATCACTGAGGTTTAGGTGCCCCAATTTATCATCGATATGAGGGTCAACACCTGCGTTATAAAAAACAATATCTGGCTTATGGCCATCCAGCAGAACCGAAAGGTTTGACCTGAGTGTTTCCATATATACCGCGTCACCTACGCCGCGCATTAGGCCAATATCCAGATCACTAGAGGATTTTCGAAATGGGAAATTTTTTTCACAGTGCACCGAAAATGTATAAACACCTGGCTCCCTAGCAAAAATTGAGGCAGTGCCGTCGCCCTGATGAACATCCAAATCAATAATCAGGGCACGTTTAATCAAACCATCCAATCGCAATTGCGCGATAGCCACCGCAACATCATTAAACACACAGAAGCCAGAACCAAAACCTGCATGTGCATGATGACTACCACCTGCCGTATTACAAGCCAGCCCATAGTCTAATGCCAATTTAGCCGCCAAATATGTACCCCCGGTGCCAAGCCGTGGCCTTATATGCAATTGATCGGTCGCTGCTAACCCGATCCTTCTTAATGATGACGGATCTAGTGCTAGGTTAATCACGTCATCAACATACGCAGTATCATGTACGAGTTTTAAACTTTTAACAGGGATCGGCTCTGGCTCGAAAACTTTGGTTTTACCCACCAATTCACTAGCCACAATCAAATCCATTAAGGCCGCATACTTGCTTTCTTCATGCGACCCCGTTTTAGAGAGCGAAACGCGGTATCCGGCGTGATGTACAATAGGAAGCATGCTGTATCTGTTTTCAAAAATCGTTTATTCAGGACGTTATCGAGTTTATTCTTATATCAAATGCATGTATGCAGGAAACTATCTAGGTTGATACGATATTGTATGCCGTCAGGTTTTATTGCGTCGGATTGATAATTTGACTGACACTGCTAACCCACATAAGAAAATATGGCAAATTGCGGGTCCCGCTATTGTTGCTAACTCAACAGCTCCTATCGTCGGGTTAGTTGATACATGGGCAATTGGGCATTTGCCCAAGGCAGAATATCTTGCGGCGATTGCTATCGGGTCAACAATTTTTACCTATATATTCTGGGCCTTTGGATTTCTGCGTATGGGAACCACGGGGCACGCAGCACAGGCATATGGTCAGAAAAACAAAAATCTTCTGGCGCAACTTTTCATTCGATCATCAATAATCGGACTGGTAATTGCAATAGTGCTGCTTCTATTTCAGCCGCTTATTCTTAAAGCTGCACTATGGGCGCTGCACCCACCCGAAACTGTGCATATATCCGTGACTGCCTATTATGATATTCGCATCTGGGCAGCACCCTTCACCCTTTTCTTATATACTGCAAATGGGTTTTTAATTGGTGTATCAAAAGCCAAATCAGTTCTCGTTCTTCAGCTGGTTCTGAACATAAGCAATATGTGCCTTAACCTGATTTTTGTCATTGGCCTTAAAATGGATGTTGCTGGCGTCGCTCTTGGAACGTTAATCGCTGAAGCCATCACGGCCTCAATTGCCCTAGGCCTTATCGTTAAGCATATTAATTTTAAATCGCTCAGCAAACCCATATCGTCGAAACTAATCTGGAATTACAACGCCTTTAAAGCCCTCATGAGCACAAATTTTTACCTGATGATCAGGACACTTCTTCTGATCACGGTGCTCTCTATTGTAACAAGGCAGGCCGGGCAGATCGGTTCAGTAGAATTGGCAGCGAGTCAAATTCTCTCAACATTCTTTATGCTGATCAGTTTGGGGTTAGACGGGTTTGCCTATTCAGCAGAAGCACTTGCTGGAGCTGCGTTTGGAGCAAGAAAGAAACGAGCCTTCGAAACATGGGTTCGCTTAGGCTTTTTCTGGGCTATTATTGCTGCACTGTTATATTCAGTAATTTTTTGGGGTCTTGGGCACTATATCATCAACACCCTTACTGATATCAGCGCAATAAAAAACGTTGCCACGACTGCCATGCCGGCCATAATCGCGCTTCCAATTGCCTCGGTTTGGTGCTTTCAGTTTGATGGAATATATATCGGCGCCACAGCAAGCAAAGCCATGATGATTACCATGGCTATTGCCTTTTTTGTTTTCCTGATTGTCGTATTCCCACTCTCAACGCGCTTTGGTCTTTGCGGGATATGGTTCGCCCTCGGGATATTTATGCTCTCACGTGGATTGGCTCAAGCAGTTCACTATCCAAAACTGAAATCAGGACTGAGTTGAACAAAATTGTTCTTATAAAAATCAGAGAATTTCGAGAACATTTTCTGGTGGGCGGCCGAGGCGCGCTTGCCCATCCTTAATTACAACAGGCCGCTCAATCAGCTTAGGTGTTTTAACCATAGCCTCGATCAAGGCATCATGATCAGACACACTCGAGAGACCTTGGTCTTTATAATCTGCTTCGCCTGTTCGCATCAATGCCCGAGGTTCTATACCAAGCATATCAAGGACATTTTTAATGTCTTCCGCTGTTGGTGCATCATCTAAATATAAACGCACCTCAGGTGTTAGGCCTTTTTCTTCAATCAAAGCGAGGGTTTGACGGGATTTACTACAACGGGGATTATGCCAGATTGTTAAACTCATTTTCTTCATCCTGATAAAAACACTATGCTTTCGATATAATCGGAAAAAAAACAAATAACAACGCTTGACGAACGCCTGCGAACAAGGCCACTTAGTCGCCTCAAAATATTACAGCCACTTATAGGTATACGTAAGGGAATATCCCAATGAAACATAGATCAGCGATAGATCGCAAAATCACATCAAAATGGTCAAACCAAACGCAATTGGTGCGGGCAGGGTCTATGCGATCGAACTTTGATGAAATGGGCGAGGCATTATTCCTGACATCTGCATTTGCCTATGAAACCGCCGAGGAAGCCGAAGCACGATTTGATGGACGCTCAGAAGGGTTCACATACTCACGGCAGACTAATCCAACAGTTAGCATGTTCGAAGAGCGTATGGCCCTTATCGAAGGGGCGGATATTGGCCGCGCTACAGCTACTGGCATGGCCGCTATGACCGCTGCACTTCTCTGCCAATTAAAGGCGGGGGATCATGTGCTTGGTGCTCGTGCCCTTTTTGGGTCTTGCCGGTGGTTAATGGATGAATTGTTGCCGCGGTATGGTATTGAAACTACCGTAATCGACGGTACTGATATTGACGCTTGGAAAAACGGCGTTCAAAGCAACACCAAGGTTTTGTTTCTGGAAACCCCTGCTAATCCAACACTTGAAATTGTTGACCTTAAGGCTGTTGCTGATATTGCGCACGAAAATGGTGCTAAATTGGTTGTTGATAATGTATTTGCAACACCGATCCTGCAAAAACCAATGGATTTTGGCGCTGATATTGTTTGTTACTCCACAACAAAACATATTGACGGCCAAGGACGCTGTTTGGGCGGTATGATCCTGACAGATCATGCGTTTGACGAAGAATTTCTATACCCATTTTACCGGCACACAGGGTGTGCTATGTCACCGTTCAATGCATGGATAATGCTAAAAGGACTTGAAACATTGGGCCTCAGGGTCAATGCAATGTGTGATAATGCGGAACAAATCGCTGCAAATATTAGCGACAAACTAGATGATGTTCGCCATCCATCGCTCACCACCTTCCGTGACCGTGACCTGGCTGCACAACAAATGACGCGGGGCGGCACTATGATCGCGTTCGAACTACCTGGCGGACGGGACCAGGCCTTCAAATTTATGAACAGCCTTGAAATTGTTGATATTTCTAACAATCTAGGGGAAGCAAGGTCAATCGCCACCCACCCATGGAGCACGACCCATAAGGCACTTCAAGAAGACGCACGGCTAGAGCTCGGGATAACACCCGGTTTAATTCGTTTTTCCTGCGGCCTTGAAGACGGTGATGATTTAGTGAATGATGTTATGCAGGCACTTGAAAAGGCAGGCCTTTAAAGGCACGGAGAATTGCGTTGGATAATGAAGACCATATCGACGGCGTTTTAACGTTTGAAGAAGTAACCGAAAACATCAGGGTTGCGGTACAATCCTATTTCCTGACAGAACATTCAAAGCCTGAAAATAACGAGTATTTTTGGGCTTACCGTGTCAAAGTCATCAATGAAAGTGATGAAACTGTCCAGCTTTTGAACCGGCATTGGATTATAACAGATGGTCAAGGCGTCACAAAGGAAGTGCAGGGGCCTGGAGTTATCGGCGAGCAACCGTATCTTGAGCCAAGCCAGGAGTTTATTTACACAAGCGGTACACCGCTTGAAACACCAACTGGCTTTATGCGGGGTAGCTACCAAATGCGGCGCGGTGACCGTGACCTCTTTGACGTCACTGTTCCAACATTTTCACTAGATAGCCCCCACTGCGAAATGAACATCAATTAGGGAAGCGTTGTTTGCTGGATTTAAGACCAGTTTTTTATGCACTTGGTGCCTTTGTTTGCATGCTTGCCGTTAGTATGCTGATACCGGCTCTTGTTGATTTGTTTTTTGGCCACCCGGATTGGCCTACATTTTTGATTGCGATGTTCGTCAGTGGATCATTTGGCATTATGATGATGCTGGCAACACAGGGCAGCAACAAACAATTAAACCTTCGGCAGGCTTTTCTTTTAACAATTTCCGTATGGATTATTCTACCCGCTATTGCCGCACTACCGATGGCCTTTTCTATCTTGGACCTTAGTTATACTGACGCTTATTTTGAAGCCATGAGCGGCCTCACAACCACAGGCTCTACGGTCATTGTTGGCCTTGATGACGCTCCCCCTGGAATTTTGTTATGGCGGGCTATTCTTCAATGGCTTGGGGGTATTGGCGTTGTGGTGATGGCAATTGCAATATTACCAATGCTGCAAATCGGTGGGATGCAGCTTTTTAAAACCGAAAGCTTTGACACGTCCGAAAAAATATTACCCCGCGCCGGGCAAATTTCTGGTGCAATTTCTGGTCTCTATGTTGCCTTTACCGCCATTTGCGCAATTTTGATGATGCTCGTGGGCCTAAGCCCGTTTGACGCCATCGTTCACGCCATGACATCGATTGCAACAGGCGGTTTCTCCACCTCTGATGCATCCATTGGCCAATATGATAGTGTTGCTGTCGAGATGGTCTCGATGACTTTTATTCTAATAGGCTCACTACCTTTTATTTTATACCTTCAAGTTTTAAGGGGACGAACACTGGCATTATGGCGAGACCAACAGGTTAAAACCTTTCTTATCGCGCTGCTCACCCTCATTCTTGTAGTGGCTGTTTGGTTGATGGTTTTTAAGGGTTTCACCATTACCGAAGCCCTTCGTTATGGCGGGTTTAATATTGTCTCCATTATGACAGGCACAGGCTATGCCAGCACAGACTACGGTCAATGGGGCAGCTTTTCCGTTACATTATTTTTCTTTGTTATGTTCATTGGCGGCTGCGCGGGTTCAACGAGCTGTGGCATTAAAATCTTCCGCTTTCAGGTACTTTTTAAGTCCATGAAGGCATGGATCAATAAGACAATCCAACCAAATGGTGTCTTTATCCCACGGTACAACGGAAGCCCCATAGCGAGAGACGTCCAAAGCTCAGTTTTAAGCTTTTTAATATTATTTTTTGTTATTTTGATTGCACTAACGTTTTTAATATCCTTAACCGGTGTCGATTGGGTTACTGCATTTTCAGGCGTGGGGACGGCACTCGCAAATGTTGGACCTGGCCTCGGGGATATTATTGGACCAGCAGGAACGTTTAAACCGCTCCCGGATACTGCAAAATGGCTTTTGTCATTTACGATGTTAATTGGCAGGCTAGAGCTGTTTGCTGTACTCGTTCTTTTCACACCTACCTTCTGGCGCGGATAGCAAACTAACGCAATTGTTACGAAACCCGCGGTTTCGTTATGATCATGTTCATGTTTTTTCGCGTACCTTATATGCTAGCAATATGAATATTGAGGCATGAACCATGAAAGTATTTATCACCGCATCACTAATTGGTATTTTATCAACATCTGTTTTGGCGCAAGAAAATGCTGTCGGTTGGAACGAATTTAGAGACGGTAACTTTGAAGCCGCGGTTGCCGCATCGGCAACTGATGATAGTGCTGATAGCTTAACACTAAACTGTAGGTCAAACCTGGTCATCGGTGGCTTTCAAAGACAAGGTGACGAAGCAATATCAGCGCTTCATGAGGCAATTACATCCTGCCAGAAAGCCATAGATAAAGACCCTGACCATGTTATCGCGCGTATGAGTTACGCAATGGCGCTTGGTTTTGAAGGTAAAAGATTAAACAGCCCTTCACTTGCGACAAAGTCGAGAAAACAGATTGAACAAATCCTAGAGAAAAACCCTGATCATGCACTCGCTAATGGCGCGCTGGGCGGCTGGCACTCAGAAGTTGCTGCGGCAGGATTTCTTGCGCGCGTTGCCTTGGGTGCAAGAAGAAGCAAAGCCAAGACACAATTTGATAAAGCCGTTAATTCAGGAACACTCGATATTCCATTGAAGTTCGAATATATCCGTTATCTTGCACGCGGAAAAAAAGCGGAACGCGCTCAAGCCCTTCAGGAAATTGATACATTATTAGAATTAAAGCCCGGTTTTGCTTTTGAGGAAATGGTGCAGGAACGTGCGAAACAATTGCGTCCTGTTATCGAAGCCGGAAAGTCAAAAGCTATCAAGAAAATGCTTGACCAATTAAGTCCATTTTTTGGAATTACCAAATGGGGTACCAAGCAACCGGCTTATGATTTTGATAAAGAGGCTGGTTAACTCCAGCCCCTTACTATCTATTAGGCAGCAAATGTTTTTTGCCGCGCTGCAATACCGCGTTCAATCGCTGCTGCTGTCAAACGGTCAATATCCAGATAATGACGGAACATTTCGAGAAGCCTTAACTCCTCCTGACTAAGCGCGCCATCCGATGCCGCAATCTCACAGGCAAGCGCATACACCAAGTCAGTATGCGTATCATCAATCGCCTCTTCAATAAGGCCAAGCACAGCATCCAAACCCTCTTCGCTTTGAAGGATTTCTATGCAGCTTGCAGTATCAATCCGCAAACGTTCAACATTGTAATTTGTAAATGCTGGTAAATAACCAACAAGACCCGTCATACGGGTAAGCTCGCTATCGGTCATTTCATCATCAGAAGCCGAGACAACAACCATTGTGTAAACAAGGGCAGTTTCAGGGGTAATTGTGGACATTGCACACTCCTTTTTTTCGCAAGCTAGACCGAGGATGAAATTCCCTCAAGTTAAATCATCATTCCTGTCTGAATTATTCTCAGTCATTGTTTTTACAATTTGAATAGCATCTTTTAAACCAACCCGAAGCGGTTCTACACCATCAGGCAATCCTTCTAGGATCCGGCTCGGAGTCTGGCCATCAAGCATAACAAATGCACCCCGATCGTCCGCGCGCCTTACCAAACGACCAAAAGCTTGTGCGACCTTAAGTCTTGTGAGCATTTCATCATAATGACGGCCACCAAAATGCGCCCGACGGGCGCGGTGCAATATTGTAGGACGCGGCCAGGGAACGCGGTCAAAAACAATTAAACGCAGGCTATTGCCAGGTACGTCAACACCGTCCCGTACGGCATCGGTGCCCAGCAAACAGCTATCTGTATTTTCTCTAAAGATATCTACAAGTGTCGCTGTATCAATTGGATCGACATGCTGTGCGTAAAGATCAATCCCCATATCATCAAGGGGAGGTGCCAACCTGTCATATGTTGCACGTAATCTGGAAATCGCTGTAAATAGCCCCAATGCACCGCCATTTGACGCCAAAAACAGACCGCGATAAGCGCTAGCCACCTGTTCGGCATCCATTTTGTTTACATCAGTCACGATCAAAAACTTTGTCTGCGTTTTATAATCAAACGGCGATGGCACCATAAGGCGTTTTGGTGCTATGGATATATGCTCTAGGCCAACCCGCGCATCTGCACTTTTCCAGCTTTCATCATTTTCGCTGTCAATGGCTTTATCCCCGCGGTCACGAAGCGTTGCTGATGTAATCACCACACCATGTGCACGTTCCAAAACAACCTCAGCGAAAGGTTTGCTAGGGTCAATAAAATGACGATGCATGCCAATATCACGCTCACGCCCATCAAATCGCTCTACAGAAAACCAATCTACAAAGTCGTCTGGCGTTTTTTGTCCTATTCCTTCGGCCATCGACGCCCAAAGAGAGACCATATCTGCACGCAGTTTCAGGGAGCGAGCACTCGAATCTAACCGCCCTCTTGACGAGCTATCAAGGCTATCAGCTTCCTCGTCCAGCTTATTCAAAAGCTTTGCAGCGAGTGCAAGCATCGGTTTTGATAAACCAAGCAACGCATCCTGTAATTCAAGCCCCGCTTCGGTTAACCCCTCAACTGGATCTGCGGTGCTCACCTCGAGACCATATGGGCCCAGAGCATCAGAGCGCGCCATAACCTGTTCGCGTACTTTCATCAGAAAGGTTTCAAACCGCGAACTCGGCGCAGCAGAGGCTACACGCCCCAACCAATTATCTGTTGGCAAAATATGCGCCGCCTTAATAACTGCTTTCATTAATTCCTGTGCTTCTTGGTCGTCAGCAATTAATTCTTCTATTCGGTTTTGTATTCCTCTTGCACGTGTTGAACCACCACTTTCTTTACCGCGCAGCCACCGCCGCAATTCAGCCCCTTCCATACCTGACAAATGAGTAGAAAACGCGCTGTCCGCCGCATCAAACACATGATGCCCTTCATCAAATACAAACCGCTTGGGACTATCCGGATCATCAGCAGCCATTGCAGCCTGCGCCATAACAAGCGCGTGGTTTGCAACAACAAGATCAGCATGTCGGGCCTTACGGTTTACTTTTTCAATGAAACATTTCCTGAAATGCTGACACCCTGAATATAAACACTCACTACGCCGGTCGGTTAATCCTGCAATGCGCCCCAAACCAAAATGACCACCAAGCCAACTGGGGAAATCACCGCCAATCATATCTCCGTCACGGCTAAAACGCGCCCAGCGTGTAACCAAGCCCATCAGAACTTTATCACTATCAATCACGGGCATATTGGTTGATGCCCTGTCAGATACACCGCGCATCATCACTGCCCGCAATGTTTCTTCGATATTTAGCAGACACGCATAATTTTCCCGGCCTTTTCGAATAACCGCTCGTTTAGATTTGATCACCGGATCAGGGAATAGTTTAGACAGTTCCTGATCAAGCTGGCGTTGAAGGTTTTTCGTGTAGGTCGCAAGCCAAACAGGTGCATCATTTTTTTCAGCCCATACGCTTGCGGGGGCAATATATCCGAGGGTTTTTCCGGTTCCTGTTCCCGCCTCCAAAATTTGTAAATTCGGCCCATCCACTAACTCACGCGGTTTGAAGGCATGAGTAGCAGCAGCACTATAGCGTACCTGTGCCTCGCGGCTTTCAGAATTTGTGCCCAATATTTGTGCTAAACGACTTTTTGACTCTTCGGGCAAAACAGGTTCGTCACCCGCAGGTGGGGGCGGTATATTATCTTCCCATTCTTCTAAAAGGTGCCAAACCGCTAAACCATCACGCTCTCGCTTGGTATTGGCGCCCTTCGTCTCAGCGAAAGCGGAGAGGACATACACTCCCCACGGCCAACCTGCCTTTGCCATCATTGTTGCAACCGATACTGCCCCCTCCCGGTATCGATATGTTTCTGAGCAAATATCATCAAGTAGGCGTTCCGCAGCCTTTTGGATAGCAAGGCACGCATCATCATCGCTTTCAATCGTATCGTTAAGGGTTAACGCATTGAGCAAACCTGACAAAGTCGGCAAGCAAAACCGGGCCGGACGCACAAACGCATATAATTCTAGCACATCAAAAGCGATAATGCGCGGCAGGCCCAATCGCTTTGCAGTTAGAACACGGTTTATGAGAAGGTGCGGCGTTTTCGATATTCGCTCAGCGGCAACTTCAAGTGAAAGAGTTTCAAAAACGCCGTCTTCCGAGAGCGTAAAAGCATCTCGAACACCAACAACCATTATTGGTATTGTATAAAGGTCTGAAACCTCTGCTTCGGCATTTAGGATTAAATCTTCCATCACAGGAACATAGTAAGGTCACAGCTTAAAAAACAGTGCGAATAACAATTGCGTCAAAAATAAATGCTAACTAAAAGGCATTGCTTGACGGAAGCGGGCAGAAACCCTAGTGTCCGCTGCCAATTTACTGTAAACCAACTGATACATAAATTCAGAAAAGGTACCGATTATGACGAAAGATATTGATCTCGCTCTTGCTAGTAACGCCTGGCCCTTCAAAGAGGCAGAGAAGCTTGTCAAACGTTATAAATCAGGCGCACCAGACAAAGGTTTTGTGCTCTTTGAAACTGGATATGGCCCATCAGGACTTCCACACCTTGGGACCTTTGGTGAAGTTGCGAGAACCACAATGGTTATGCGCGCCTTTCAGGAAATTTCTGACATACCAACAAAACTGATCTGTTTTTCAGACGACATGGACGGACTACGCAAGGTCCCGACAAATGTCCCCAACCAAGACCTTTTGGCGGAAGCCATTGGGAAACCGTTGACGCAAGTGCCAGACCCGTTTGGCACACACCCAAGTTTTGGTGAGCATAATAATGCACGCCTTCAGGCATTTCTTGACCAGTTTGGGTTTGATTACGAGTTTTTATCATCAACTGACTGCTACAAATCAGGCCGGTTTGATGAAACGCTTTTGAAAATCTGTCAGCGATACGATAAGGTTATCAAGGTTATTTTACCAACCCTTGGTGAAGAACGGCGCCAAACCTACAGCCCATTCCTGCCCATTTGCCCGAAAACAGGTGTGGTTTTACAAGTTCCTGTAACAATCGAAGATGCGGAAACAGGGTCAATTTCCTTTAACGACAGTGACGGCGAGCGGGTCGAAACATTGGTTACCGGCGGCAATGTAAAATGCCAATGGAAGGTTGATTGGGCAATGCGTTGGGACGCACTGGATGTTGACTATGAAATGGCCGGCAAAGATTTGGATGAAAGTGTGAAACTTTCTTCAATCATTCGCCGTATTCTTGGCGGTCAACCGCCAGAAGCACTTAGTTACGAGCTATTTTTGGATGAGAAAGGTCAGAAAATTTCGAAATCCAAAGGTAATGGTATTTCAATAGAAGAGTGGCTTGCATATGCAAGCCCCGAAAGCCTCTCGCTTTACATGTATCAAAACCCGCGCAAAGCAAAGCGTTTGTATTTTGATGTGATACCAAAGGCTGTTGATGAATATTATACGTTTGTAGATAAATACAACGGTCAGGAACTGAGTGATCAGTATAAAAACCCCGCATGGCACATTCATGGCGGCATGGTGCCAGGTGAGACCTTGCCGATTAGTTTTGCATTACTATTGAATCTAGTATCAGCTGCCAACGCCGAAGATAAAGAAACCCTTTGGGGCTTCGTTGCAAAATATGCTGACGGCGCAAACGCAGAAAAATTCCCGGCACTGGATCGATTGATGGATTATGCCCTCAAGTATTTTGAGGACTTTGTTAAACCATCAAAATCCTATCGTCTGCCAAATGACCAAGAACTGACAGCATTTGAAAGCTTAAAATCCAGACTTGAAGCGTTTGACCTCGCTGAAAATGATGCTGAAACAATCATGACCGAGGTTTATTCTGCCGGCAAAGATGCTGAGTTTGAAAACCTCCGTGAATGGTTCAAAGCGTGCTACGAAGTTCTTCTTGGCCAAAGTCAAGGACCTCGGATGGGGGGATTTATTGCACTTTATGGGATTCCGCAAACACTTGAAATGATTGATAAAATCCTTTCCGGTGAAAAACTCTCGTAAATTGATTTTGATCCAGTAGGTTTTGATCGGCGTAGGTAGTTTTATCCATAACAAACGAGGATAGAATTATGACACCGATCAAAAAACTTGGACTAGCCCTAACTGTGATTGCAGCATTTTTTACGGCACCACTAGCCGCCGACCATCACGGCAAAAAGTCTGCCGATATTGTTGATACAGCCGTCAGCGCAGGTAGTTTCAACACGCTTGTTGCTGCTGTGAAGGCTGCAGGTCTTGTTGATACATTGAAAAGCGATGGGCCTTTCACTGTGTTCGCACCAACAGATGCCGCCTTTGCGAAACTGCCTGCTGGCACAGTAGAGAGCCTCTTAAAGCCAGAGAACAAGGATAAGCTTATCGCGGTACTCACGTACCATGTGGTTCCAGGAAAAGTTATGTCAGGCGACTTAATTGGTAAAAAGCTTGAGGCAGCGACAGCACAGGGCCAAAAGGTTGCTATCGACGCAACAGGTGGCGGTGTAAAAGTTGATGGTGCCAATGTTGTAACAGCCGACATTGCAACATCGAACGGCGTTATCCATGTCATCGACAGCGTAATATTGCCTAACTAGGTAAATAAACGCCAATCATAGACAAGCCTTGGCCCAACGATATCGGTCCAAGGCTTATCTTATTAGGTTTAAAGAAAATATGATTATTCCGGTTGGAAAATATCTTCAATATTGCACTCAAAAATCCGCGCTAAACTGAACGCCAAAGGCAAGCTAGGGTCATATTTTCCTCGTTCAATTGAATTTATCGTCTGCCTTGAAACATCCAATCTGTCTGCCAATGTCTGTTGGCTCCAATCCCGTTCAGCACGTAAAACCTTGATACGGTTTTTCATTGATATTTCCTTGTCACGTAAATCATGGCCAAACTTTGTGTCATATATAGTATTGGGAAAACCCAAACCATTGGAAGATGAGGGAAGCCAATCATTTCCATAAACCCATATGTGAAGGTTCCCATTCCAACAAGCAAAAACGAAATCAGCGTCGCTTCAAGCGCCTTCTTTCTTTGTAGTTCATCCCATGTTGTTGAAAACTTCAGCACAGCTCGAATAACCAATAATGCGGGCGCAGCACATGAAAATGCCATTAGTGTTTTAACCTCTATGGATAGTTCCCAGACTTTGATGGCAATATTGGTAGAAATTAAAATAACGATGTATAACCCGATGCCGATAAGCAGGTCTTTGAAATATTGTTTTGCTGCTGGTTTCATGATTTAGCCCCTTACTTCAAAAATTCAGTCAATATTTGATCAAATATGTTCTCTTGATCAATCATAATGAAATGAAAACTGTCATCGACCATTCTTATCTCAACAGTATCCAGATCGGCATATTGTTCCCTGTATATATTTTGTAAATCTACTTTAGAGAGCGGCATTTCGGGCGCATAAGCGGCAAGAACAGTGACATCACTTCGAATATTTTTAAGGTTTTGGCGATAATCAAGGCCAAAGGTTTCCATAAAGGCTTTAGCAACTGTTGCCTGATCCGACTTTTCTGACCATTTTATAAGCGTAGGTAGGAAGTCTTGTGACTTTAATAAAGTTGTCAGGCTTTGTCGTTGTTGTGCTAAAAAGGTATCCCTTGGCAAAGCTTGCATTTGTTTACCCAGAAACTTAGCCTGGCCCCCCGCTTGTTCTGGCGAAATTCCCGGCACAAACAAACCCGCCAAAAAAGGAATACTATCGACCACAAGTGTCTTTTTAACCAGATCGGGGTACCTTTCAGCCAACATCAGAGACATTAAACCGCCAATTGAGTGGCCAACAACATAAGCCTCCTGAACATTACTCTCTCGTAATACGTTTGCTAGTTCTTCAACTCGTAAACCCAGGAAACCCTCGGTTTCTTCTTTTGCAGCTGTTCCCGCAAAACCTGGCGCATGTAGAACAAAAATAGCGTGAGTGTCTTTATACTTTTCAACCCACCGATCCCATAATGCTCCATCCGAGGCCAGTCCTGGCAGAAAAACAAGAGCAGGCTTGGAATAATCACCATATTTTCGAACGTCTAGTGCCTGACACATTAAGGACACACCAAACAACACCATTATGAGAATGGCTTTTTGTATTAGAAATCGTATCACAAAACCCTCCTTATCAAGTTTACTTATTATTATGTAAAATACACTTTACATATAAGCTTGCTTGATATTTTGTCAAGTTTATTTGTCATTTTAATAGACATAAAAAAACCCTGCGTAAAAACAGGGTTTTGGAAAGTTACGTTTTTATCTGCTACTATGCTTCAGTATCGACCTTTGGGGCGCCACCTTTTGCGACACCAACCATTGCTGGGCGAAGCAAACGGTCTTTAATAATATATCCAGGCGCCACAACCTGCATCACAGTACCTGTGGGGTGTTCATCGGTTGGAACTTCAAACATAGCTTGATGAAGTTTATGGTCAAACTTTTC
Source organism: Kordiimonas sp. SCSIO 12610 (assembly GCF_024398015.1). Classification (GTDB taxonomy): domain Bacteria; phylum Pseudomonadota; class Alphaproteobacteria; order Sphingomonadales; family Kordiimonadaceae; genus CANLMI01. The sequence continues at coordinate 188,841 of NZ_CP073747.1, read as the reverse complement.
CCCAACCTCTGGCGATACTTTGGTAATACCATGTCGCTCCAACGTGTTCAAAAGCTCGCGCTCGGTCATTTCAACACCCTCACTGAAAGCTTTCATGTCATCAGCAACTTCTTCAGGCATACTATCCAAAGCACGGCGTAAGTTATCTGATACATTTAACATATCACGAGCAAACCCAGTGACTGCATACGCGTTAGCGTCCGCTTTATCTTTTTCAGCACGCCGCCGGACATTTTCCATTTCTGCCATTGTGCGCAGCAAACGGTCCTTTAGTTCACCAACCTCACTTTGAAGTTTCTCTATGAGCGTATCTTCACTCTCTTCAGCGGCTTCTGTTTCCTGCTGCTCTACTTCATCATTCGCAGCATCAAGTTCCGGCGCTTGTTCTTCTTCAAATTTTTCCTGCTCGCTCATTACAGCCTCTAATTTCTATAGTCACAGTTTCACAGTCATACATCTATAGAAGACGACCGACGACCTGTGCTGTATAATCTACCATCGGAATAATTCTGGCATAGTTTAACCTCGTGGGTCCTATCACACCGATCACTCCTACAACTTTGTTCGCACCGTTCATATAGGGAGAAACAACGAGAGATGAACCCGAAAGCGAAAATAAATTATTTTCCGCCCCAATAAACATGCGTACACCGCGCCCGTCTTTTGCCAAATCCAGCAAACGAATCAACTCTTTTTTTTGTTCCAGCTCATCAAACAGACCGCGAATACGGTCCAGGTCTTCCGCGGCTTCCAAATTTTCGAGCAGATTTGCCTGACCAGATACAATAAGCGATGCCGGACTGCCTACGTCATTTCCCGCCCAAACTGCAAGCCCTTCTTCAACAACCTTGCTCGTCAAGCCATCAAGCTCTGCCTGTCTTGCACTTAGCTCATAAGCAATCTGATTTTTAACATCGTCTATATTTTTACCTGCCAGGCGCGCATTTAAATAATTACTCGCCTGCACAAGAGTGCTTGGCGGCAATCCAGCGGGTAAATTAATAACTCTGTTTTCAACAGTTCCATTTTGCCCCACCAGAATTACCAGCGCCTTATCGGGGGCGATAGATACAAACTCGATATGTTGAATGGTCTGATCATGTTTTGGCACCATCACAAGCGATGTGCATTTAGAAAGGCCTGAAAGTGCCTTTGTTGCATCGCTTAATATGTCTTCAAAAACCCGGCCAGTTGCTGCACAGGTACCTTGGATACTCTCTCGTTCGGAATGGGTTAAATTCCCAACTTCCATCATCCCGTCTACAAATAGACGAAGGCCAGTATCCGTTGGTATTCGCCCTGCTGAAGTATGCGGTGATATCAAAAGACCAGATTGCTCAAGGTCAGCCATGACATTACGAATTGTCGCCGCAGAAAGGTCAATACCGCCAACCTTACTGATGGTCCGGGAACCAACAGGATCACCCGTCTCAAGATAGGTTTCAACGATATGCTTAAAAATCTCTTTTGATCGCTCGTTAAGCTGCGCAATATCCATCACTACTTCCTTTAGAAGCTGACTTTATTGTGGTCCATTCATATCGTCAATCAGGCTTTAAAATCTTGTGCTTTCTTCTTTGACTGCATCCTTAAGCCCGAGTAAAAAGAAGCCACAAATTTGATAAAAAACAAAAAGGGCAAGATTATGCGACCAAGTGGACGCGCTAATGATGAAATGCGTGCAATTGAAATGACCCCGGGGTTTGCCAAGCATGCAGAGGGCAGCTGTATGGTAAAGTTTGGGCATACGCATGTGCTGATTACTGCAACCTTCGAAGAACGGGCCCCTAGCTGGCTTCGCGACACAGGAAAGGGTTGGATTACAGCAGAATACGGCATGTTACCGCGCTCAACACATGGCCGTATGCCGCGTGAGGCTGCAAAAGGTAAGCAGTCTGGGCGTACACAGGAAATCCAGCGCCTAATTGGCCGCGCAATGCGTGCTGTTGTTGATCTTGAACTTTTGGGTGAACGTCAGGTTCGCCTCGACTGTGATGTAATTCAGGCCGACGGTGGTACACGTACAGCGTCAATTTCAGGGGCATATGTTGCCCTGCATCAATGTTTTAGCTGGATGCTTGAAAATGGCCATATCAAGGAAATGCCGTTTACAGACAGCATCGCCGCCATTTCCTGTGGTATTTATGAGGGCACTCCGGTTCTTGATCTTGATTATGATGAAGATAGCGCCGCCGAAACCGATGCCAATTTTGTGCTAACCGGCAAAGGCGGCATTGTTGAAATTCAATCAACAGCAGAAGAAGAGCCGTTTTCAGAAGAAGAGTTTCTTCGCCTTCTAAGGCTCGCCCGTATTGGATGCGATCAAATCAAATCTGCACAAGCGTCTGCACTTAACATTTAAAGGTTTCATTATGATAGATCATCGGCATTTTGATGGAAATACACTTGTTATTGCAAGCCACAACAAAGGTAAAGTCCGCGAAATTGGTGAACTTTTAGAGCCTTTTGGCGTTAAAACAATTTCTGCCGGTGATCTTGATTTACCAGAACCTGTTGAAGACGGTGATAGCTTTATTGCTAACGCTGAGATCAAAGCGATTGCGGCAGCAAAAGCCGCTAACCTGCCCGCACTATCAGATGATAGCGGCCTTGAGGTAGTTGCCCTAAACGGAGAACCTGGAATTTTTAGCGCGCGCTGGGGTGGGCCAGAGAAGGATTTCACCCTTGCAATGCACAAAGTGAATGAAGCAATGGGTAACAATGAAAACCGTACTGCAAACTTTACCTGTGCCCTCACACTTGCATGGCCTGATGGGCATATGGAAAGTTTTGAAGGCAAAGTTTTTGGCTCAATCACATGGCCAATGCGCGGTAATAAAGGTTTTGGATATGATCCATTTTTTATCCCAGACGGCTATGACATGACATTTGCTGAAATGGAACCAGCAAAAAAACACGCCATGAGCCACAGGGCAGATGCCTTTAAGCAGCTTATAGACGCTTGCTTTAAAAACTGATTATGTCTGAGACGACTATACTTCATTCGAATAATATATCAGCGCCTGCAGCAATTTATGTGCATTGGCCTTTTTGCCTGAAAAAATGCCCTTACTGTGATTTTAACAGCCACGTCCGTGAAAGCGTTGATCACGTTTCTTGGCGGCAGGCCTTTTTACAGGAAATCGACTTTTTCGCTGAGAGGTTTCCAAACCTGTCTGCCAAATCTATTTTCTTCGGCGGCGGTACACCAAGCCTGATGGAGCCTGAAACTACTGCGATTATAATTGATGCAATCAGACAAAAATGGGGATTTCAGAATAATGATATCGAGATCACGCTGGAAGCCAATCCTTCCAGCATTGAAGCGGATAGATTCCGTGACTATAAAGGTGCGGGGGTAAACCGAATTTCTGTCGGCATTCAATCTTTACGAGATGACGCGCTGAAATTCCTTGGTCGATTACATAATGCCAGTGAGGCCATAAAGGCACTGAATGTTGCTCGTGAAACATTTGCGCGCGTAAGTTTCGACCTTATCTATGCCCGCCCAAACCAAACACTTATGGACTGGAAAACCGAGCTATCAGAAGCCTTGTCTTTTGACCCTAGTCATCTATCTTTATACCAATTAACGATTGAAGAGGGCACAGCCTTTTATCACCAATTCCACCGCGGTAAATTTACCCTTCCCGATGAGGAAGACTCAGCAGAATTATATGCTTTAACGCAGGATTTAACCGTGTCGGCAGGTTTACCTGCCTATGAAATATCCAATCATGCGCGATATGGTGAAAAAAGCAGACATAATCTTTGTTATTGGCAAGGCGATTATTATATAGGGCTGGGCCCTGGTGCGCATGGGAGGTTACCTGGCGAGAAACCGTTCAGTGCTATCGCTCATAGCCAAGTGAAAAGGCCGGAAGACTGGTTAAAAGCGATCGCACATCAAAAATCAGGTATAAACTCACTAGATCATGTCACACCTTATGACCGTGCAATTGAAATTATAATGATGGGACTACGCCTTAACCGCGGACTGGATAAGGCAAGTTTTAAGGAAAAAACAGGTAATCCGATCGAAGCTTACATCGATGATTCAAACTTTGAAGCGCTTAAGTCAGAAGGTTTTTTAACCTCTAATCAAACCCATTTTCAATTAACAGAAAAAGGCTTGCCTTTGTTGAACGCTATTTTGGCAAAGCTGCTCGTGTGAGGCTATAGCCAAACGAAGGAAAAGCGTCTGGCGCAGCCGATACAACTTCAAACTTACCCCGCTGAATTTCAACAACAGCTAAAGCACGTTCGTTGGTTCCATCGGGCAATAACCGAAACAGGCCATCAACACCTTTAAAACCGCTGGGGTCTGTTAACGCTTCACGGGTAAAGTAATTTGACTTCTTAGCCTTCGGATTAGTTGAACCAATATCCTCTTTAATCAAGCTAGCAATAAGGCCTACAGCATCATACGAAAGCGTTGCGATACGTGGCGGTTGCTCAGAAAATAAATCAATAAAACGTTTACTAAAAGTATCCGTTAATGATGGATCTGGAGCAGCAAACCATGCACCATACAATGGTGGTTCATTTGTTAGCGTTTTATCATTCCATAAACCTGTCCCGAGAACCTTCACTTTTTCCGTGTCGACCTCATAAAATGGCAGTAGTGGTGCTAAGGTGCGAAGCAAGGCGCCACCTTCTGGAACAATAACAGTATCAAAAGGCAAGTCCCCCAAAACCTCGCTATCATTAAGTTTAGTGACAATTTCATCAGTAAGGTCGTCATTTAAAGATTGGAGATATCGAACCTCGTTTCTATGGGCCCGTCTGCGTCTGTCATAATCCGCTAAATTTTTAACAGGCTCGAAGACCTGATCAGCATCATTTTGATACGTTTCAATTGTTGAAACCTCGGCATCATTATTGTTCACAGCCAACCCATAAGCCATGCGCACCTGATCGCCGTAGCGTCCTTCTGGAAACAAGCCTGCAAATTTCTCATAACCATTTGCCACGGCATAATTAACGACACGGCGAACCTCATTTTCAGGTAAAAACCCGAGGATAAAGCTATTCGGTGATGCCGCCGTATAATCATTGGAAAAACCAAGCAAAGGAATATTCGCACTACCCGCAATACTGCCGGCGGCCTTTACATTCTCACTTAGAAGGGGACCAATGATGATATCCGCACCGTCGTTTAATGCTTTGTGTGTTGCTATTTCTGTTTCTTCGATGCTTGCTTTAGTATCATAGGGTAAAAGCTGTAACCTTGGGTCATACGCATCAAAAAGCGCCATCGTTGCAGCATTTAAAAGTGCTTTTCCGGTTTCCCCAACATCACCCGTAAGGGGTAATAGGATTGCTATTTTAACCTGAACTTTATTATCAGAGCCATCACCTTTTGATTGTAGCGTCTGATCTTCGGTATCCTGAGTATCTTGTTCTGTTTCAATAACAGGTCTGGTGTCTACAATTTCGCGCTCTAATATACGTTCTGGTGTTTGAGCCCCACAAGCAGCGAGAATAAATACAGATAACACTCTAATTTTTATAAATGATTTAGCTATCACTCTGCTTTTCATTATAATACCTGTATAAACCCAGTCATAAAATATGCTAATTGACGCCTGGATAGCGATACTTTAGCCACAATAATTCAAGTCGTTATATACACCTAGAATACATATCACGATATTAGATTTCAGTACTATGGATAAAAAACATGACGGAAACAGGGTCGAAACATGACGACAGTAAAGATATAGCGCAATCAGAGAAAACCAGAGTAAGCAAACAAAGCCGGATTTCAAATGGCCTCTATATTGTTGCAACTCCCATCGGAAACCTGGAAGACTTAACCCCTCGTGCAAAACGGGTTTTAGAAAATGTGGATTATATTGCCTGCGAAGATACGCGTATCAGCAGCAAGCTTTTAAATGCATTTCTCATAAAAAAACCTCTGATTGCATACCATGAACACAGTAGTTCAAAGGACAGAGAGCGACTATTAAACAAGCTTCAACAGGGTGAAACAATTGCCCTAATTTCAGACGCCGGAACGCCGTTAATATCAGACCCTGGATATAAATTGGTGGCAGAGGCCCAGGATTTAAAGATAGCCGTCTATGCAATACCTGGTGCTGCCGCTGTTACCACAGCATTATCAATTGCAGGGCTCCCGACAGATCGTTTTTTATTCATGGGTTTTCCGCCAAACAAACAGCAGGCGCGCCAAAAATGGTTCGATGGGGTAAGTAAAATTCAAGCCAGTTTGGTTTTTTATGAAAGCACCAGGCGGCTGCCAGAATGCATTAGCGATGCTTATACAGTTTTTGGTAATCGGATGGCCGCAGTATGCCGCGAGCTTACGAAAAAATTTGAAGAAGTTAGGCGGGACAATTTATTATCTTTAATGGAATATTACAGAGATAACGGTGCGCCAAAGGGCGAAGCTGTCGTCATTATTGGTCCTCCGGAAAATATTGATGATGATGCATTATTGTCTTTTGATCAGGACAAAGCGATTAAGCTTGCCTTAAAACATATGAGTGTAAAATCAGCATCTCAGTTTATTGCTGAACTAACAGGCAAGCGTAAAAAAGAAATTTATGCTAGGGCAATAGAGTTGTCTAACGACGAATAGTTCTCAATATGGCAAAATATAACCGCAAAATTGCAGAAAAAAGAGGACGACGGGCAGAACTGTATGCTCGGTTATGGTTACGGTTGAAAGGATATAAGATCCTGAAAAATCGCTTTAAAACAAAGGTCGGTGAAATAGATATCATTGCCAAAAAGGGAAACACCCTGGCCATTGTTGAGGTTAAAGCGCGGCAATCGATCGAAGTAGCGCTTCAATCCATAAGCTATAAACAAAAACGACGAATTGAACGCTGTACCGAATTATGGCTTAAAAATTCAAAGGCTTCGGACTATATATCACCAAGGTTTGATCTTATCGCCATTGTACCAAACCGATTTCCAATCCATATCAAGCAGGCTTGGAGATTAGGCGAATAAAATACTTCTATTGGATGCCCTTCAGTAGGAGAACAAAGGAATAGTTTAATGGCTACAAAAACACTAAAAGTCGCAGTTCAGATGGACCCGATGGATACCGTTAATATCAACGGTGATAGTACCTTTGTTTTGATGTTGGAAGCACAAGAACGGGGACATAAAATTTGGCACTATCTTGCAGAAGATCTTACTTATGATGAAGGGGAAGTTCGTGCAAAGGCCCATCAGGTTACAGTCCGAAGAGAAGAGGGCAATCATTTCACATTTGGCCAAGAAGAGATGATCAAAATTAGCGAAATGGACGTTGTTTTGATGCGGCAAGATCCACCTTTTGATATGGCTTATATCACTGCAACTCATCTTCTGGATCTAGTACACCCGAATACACTTGTTGTGAACAACCCAACAGAAGTTAGAAATGCGCCCGAAAAATTATTTGTAACGCAGTTCCTCGACCTTATGCCACCAACAATGATCACCCGCCGCGAAGATGAGGTAAAAGCTTTCCGCGAAAAACACGGTGAAATCATTATTAAGCCTTTATATGGTAACGGTGGTGCCGGGGTATTTCATTTGCGGGAAAACGACTCTAACCTTGGAAGTTTGATGGAAATGTTCCTTGGCCTTAACCGTGAACCCGTAATGGTTCAAAAGTTTTTACCTGATGTTGTTGGTGGTGATAAACGCATCATTCTTATTGATGGTGAAGCCGCGGGCGCTGTTAATCGCATTCCAGCAAAGGGCGAAATACGCTCTAATCTGGTGGCCGGTGGTGCGGCCGCCAAATCTATTCTAACAGAGCGGGAACAAGAAATTTGCGCAAGGCTTGGACCTGAGCTTAAAAAGCGCGGCCTAATTTTTGTAGGTATCGACGTGATCGGTGATTGGCTAACGGAAATTAATGTAACATCACCCACAGGCCTTCAATCGATCAATGCATTTGATGGTGTTAAACTGGAGGCTGATATTTGGAAGGCAATCGAAAGTAAAATTGCCTAATCAACATTAAATCTAAGCATATGGCATATTCAGGTAAAATATCTTTTTATTTGAATATGCTAGAAACCACACACACCAAGCTTACTGCATAATTCGTCTAGTTGCTCCAAATCTTCATATCGAATTGTCACAGAACCACCTTCGCCCTCGTGGGCAATCGTTGTTTTCATTCCCATTGCAGCACTAAGATCTTTTTCAAGGGCAACTGTATCCGCATCCTTATTCGATGCATTGGATTTACGTACAGTTTGGCGTTTTTGTTTCCCTTTCAAACCCCGAATAATTTCTTCCACCTGTCTGACACTAAGACCTTCGGCAACAATTCTTCGAGCAATTGCGCTCGGGTTTTCAGCACCAATCAAAGCCCTTGCATGCCCCATTGATAACTTACCTTCATCAACAAGCTTTTGAACATCTTCGGGTAAACTTAAAAGCCTGAGAAGGTTTGCTACATGGCTACGGCTTTTACCAACTACCTCTGCGACACCTTCCTGTGTATGGCCAAATTCATCCATCAGGCGCTTAAAGGCGATTGCTTCTTCGACAGAGGATAAATCCTGACGTTGGATATTTTCAATAATTGCTACTTGTAAAACTTCACCATCATCGAGGTCTCGTACGATAACAGGAACTTCATGAACTCCCGCTTTTTGTGCAGCACGCCAACGGCGTTCACCGGCTACAATCTGATATTTATCTACGCCTATTGAACGCACCAGAATGGGTTGCAATACGCCCTTTTCCTTGATTGAATTAGTAAGTTCTTCCAAATGGTCTTCATCAAAGTGATGGCGCGGTTGGGCTTTGTTGCGCTCTAAAAATTCGATAGGGAGAAGCCGCCTTCCACTTGCTGGTCCTGAGGATGTAGCTGACCCATCCTTGGTGTCTTCTAACGCATCAACTACAGGTCTATCATCACCGAGTAATGCGGAAAGACCTTTTCCTAACCCTTTTCTAACCATTGGATTCCTATCTTATTTTTCTTCTTATTATTTATATATCTGCGTTCACTAAGCAGCCAAAATTTCCTGACGGCCAAGAATTTCCCGCGCTAATTTGATATACGCTTGGCTTCCAACACATCGGTGATCATATAGAAGTGCCGGCTTTCCATGGCTGGGTGCCTCAGACATTCGAACATTTCTTGGAATTACAGTTTCAAAAACCTTATCCCCCAAATATTCCCGCACATCATCAGCAACCTGTTCCGAGAGATTATTACGTTTATCAAACATGGTCAGTAAAACCCCGTTAATCGTAAGGGCAGGGTTTAAGGAAACACGAACCTGTTCAATTGTTTTTAACAGTAAACTCAACCCCTCTAACGCAAAAAACTCACATTGCAGAGGGACAAGAACCGAGTTGGCTGCAACCAAAGCATTGATTGTAAGGAGTGATAACGAGGGCGGACAGTCAATTAAAATATAATCATAATCAGCGTCAGTTAGATATTTTTCAAAGGCTTGAGCCAGGCGAAAATTACGTTGAGGTAATTCTGCTAGTTCCAGATCAGCGCCAGACAGATCAACCGTTGACGGAATGATGAAAAGTCCTGGGATTTCAGTTTCCATTGCCGCATCTTTGATCGGGGATACACCAAGCACTACATCATACGAGGTTATTTCACGTGCAATTCTATCAATTCCAAAACCCGTGCTTGCGTTTCCTTGGGGGTCAAGATCAAGAATTAAAACCTTATTGCCTACTGCTGCCATTGCAGTCGCCAGGTTTATGGCTGTCGTTGTTTTTCCAACACCGCCTTTCTGGTTTGCGATTGCAATGATATGTGTGTCTGTCCCCATCCCTAAGAACTCCTTACATTTAACTGGTTTCGAAGGAACCAGTAGCAATTGATCTGTTTTAAAGTGCTATTTTCTTTTTATATTCCAAAGTCGGATGATATTAGCGCCCACTTCGGTTTTACTTTCAAAACACTCTTTATCCATTGTCCAATATGTTTCTGCTTCGGTCAATTCTTCTTGCGAAGTTTGTCCTTTGAGTAACCACATTTCTATTCCTGAATTTCCAAGAAAAGGTTCACTCCATTCAAGGAGTTGCGTAATTTTTGCACACGCTCGGGAGGTAATAATATCCACCGAAAAGGGATCAATTTTTTCTATCCGTTCATTATGTATGACCGCATTGATCCCCATTTGCCGGGCCACTTGGCTCATGAAACTACATTTCTTCCCATTCGACTCGACCATATGAACGTTTTCAATTCCCATAGCACCAAGGACAAGGCCAGGAAATCCAGCGCCGGAACCAATATCCAAAAGCGTTTCAGGCATCGTATCGAATGAATTTTTCATTTGAATGTAAAGCTGTGCAGAATCAAAAAAATGTCGAAGCCACATATCATCAATGGTTGAATTCGATACGAGGTTTTTAGCCTTTTGCCATTTGGCAAGAAGGTCTGCATAGCCAATTAATCTGTCCAATGTTTCACGTGAAACATTGGTCGTAGATTGAAAGTCAGTTATTGTAAAAGTCATATGTGGAAGCCAATGAATTAGGTGTTATCAAGCAGCTTTGCGGCGTTTAACATATCTAAGTAACAGCGATAATGCGGCTGGTGTAACACCTGCAATCCTTGCAGCTGCACCAAGCGTTGCTGGCCTTGCAGTCTTGAATTTTTCACGCATTTCATTTGATAGCCCAATAACTTCGTCAAAATCCAATGTATCTGGTATGGTTAGTGCTTCATCTTTACGAAAAGCATTCACATCTTCCTGTTGGCGATCGAGATAACTTTTATAAGAAGCATCAATTTCTAGTTGCTCAATACTGTCTTTTGAAATCGTATTGATCTCTTCTGGCCATATTTTCAGCAGATCATCAAAGGTAAACTCATTAAATCCCAAAAGGGTCTCGGCACTTCGTCGAATACCATCCTGTTTGATTTTATAACCAAGTTTTTTCAATTCATTAGGGGTAATTTCAAGCGACCGAAGCAAAGTTCGACCAGCCTCCAAATCACTGAATTTCTTGGTAAATATGTTTTTACGCTCACCCTTGACAAGGCCAAATTCAATTCCCTTTGGTGTCAAACGTTGATCAGCATTATCCGCACGAAGGGAAAGCCTGTATTCAGCGCGGCTTGTAAACATACGATATGGTTCACGTGTCCCTTGTGTAACCAAATCATCTATCATAACCCCGATATAAGCGTCGGCTCGGTCAAGAATGAATGCACCTTTTTGATCAAGCTGTTTAGTTGCCTTTAGTGCAGCATTCGCCCCGGCGATCAAACCTTGTGCAGCTGCTTCCTCATATCCTGTTGTTCCATTAATTTGACCAGCAAGGTAAAGACCAGATGCTTTCCTGGTTTCAAGCGTGACATGAAGTTCCCGTGGGTCAACAAAATCATATTCAATAGCATAACCATGACGTATGATTTTTGCATTCTCAAGGCCCGGGATAGACGCTATCATTCTTTCCTGAACGTCTTCGGGTAAACTTGTAGAGATACCGTTTGGATACACGGTATGATCATCCAATCCTTCTGGCTCCAGGAAGATTTGATGGCTCTCCTTGTCAGCAAACCGTACGATCTTATCTTCGATAGAAGGGCAGTAGCGCGGTCCACTACTTTCAATTTGACCAGAATACATCGGCGAGCGCCCGATATTATCTTCAATAATCTTATGGGTTTCTATTGTTGTTCGCGTCATATAACAACTAATTTGGGGGACAGTAACCTCATATGTCATAAATGAAAAAGGCACTGGTGGGTTATCGCCAGGTTGTTCCTCACATTTATCCCAGTCAATTGTTCGACCATCCAGGCGTGCAGGTGTTCCTGTTTTTAGTCGCCCTAAATCAAACCCAAGATCCATCAATGTATCTGAGAGACCAAGGGCAGGGGCTTCATCAATACGACCTGCGGGAATTTGTTTTTCACCGATATGGATCATACCGCGTAGAAATGTGCCCGTAGTCAGAATAATAGAGTCTGCATAGATTTCTTGGCCATCAGCGGTTATCACCCCTTTTATTTCAGGCTTTGATGTTTCACGTGAAACAATCAAATCTTCAACGGCTGCACCCATGATCGATAAATTATCATAGTTGTTCAGAATTGACTGCATTGCTTCACGGTATAACTTGCGATCCGATTGACAGCGCGGCCCCTGAACAGCAAGGCCTTTCCGGCGATTAAGAAGCCTAAACTGTATACCAGATGCATCAGCAACCTTTGCCATCACACCGTCTAAAGCGTCTATTTCACGAACTAAATGCCCTTTACCTAACCCTCCAATTGCGGGATTGCAGGACATTTCACCAATAGTTTCAACTTTATGTGTAACAAGAAGTGTTTTGGCCCCAACACGTGCAGAAGCTGCTGCTGCTTCGCAACCAGCATGCCCACCACCAATTACAATTACATCAAAACTACTTACCATGATATCTTTCCACAAAATCAAAACGCTTCAATTCGATCTACTATATAATCACAGTGTCACTATTACGTTGGAAAAAGAGTTGCCTGATATACCGTCAATCACAGACAGAGTCAAAGCAACATAACCCTGAAACCAAGGTAATGATTGGTTTCAGTTTGTCAGCAACAAACCATCTCAAAAGAGTCACACCAAGCTTCATGGATGTTTCACGTGAAACATCTATTTTCCAATACAGAAATCTGAAAATACAATATCCAACATATCTTCAACATCAACACGGCCAGTAATCTCTCCAAGGGACCTGACAGCCATTCTAATATCTTCCGCAGCAAGCACTGCGTCAAAACCTGCGTTATCTTCAAATCTTTCTAAATGTTCAATACAGGTTTCTAGCGCTGATCGGTGACGAAGTCGGGTTAAAGACGGCAAATCACGACCATCCATCTGGTCAGCTATATATGACGAAAGATTTTTAAATAACTCATCGATACCCAATTTATTCCTAACAGAAATTGATTGAATACTAAATATTGTAAATTTTTGATCCAATTGTTCCACGTGAAACATTGCACTATCATCAACAGTGTCGGACTTTGTAATGATAATCAGTGTTTTCTCGTCAATAATTCCCATAAGTGTTTTAGGAATTTTAGGCCATTGATCAGCCCTAACAAGTACCAATTTTAAATCCGCATCATTTGCTTTATCAAAGGCTCGTCTAATACCTTCTTTTTCTACTGCATTATCTGTATTTCTGATACCAGCCGTATCAATCAGTCTTACAGGATACCCACCCAAGTCCAACTGAATTTCGATTGTGTCACGCGTTGTTCCTTCTTCATCAGAAACAATTGCTACATCCGATTTTGCTAGTGTGTTTAAAAGCGTTGATTTACCAACATTTGGCTCACCGAGTATGACAACTTTAAACCCATCGCGAATTACTTGCCCCCGCCTATTATCATCCAAATACTGTATAATTTCGTTTTTAAACTTCAATATATTGGGCTTTACAGCACCAGCAACACCTTCTGGCAAATCTTCGTCAGGAAAATCTATATCCGCTTCCAAATGACCAAGATAGCCAAGCAATTGACTGCGCCATCCTTCATAAATTTCACGCAAGCCGCCATCCATTTGAGCAAGTGCCTGTGTGCGCTGCGCTAGTGTTTGTGCATGAATAAGATCATTAAGCCCCTCGACAGCAGTTAGATCCATTTTATCATTTTCAAAGGCACGTCTCGAAAACTCGCCAGGCTCGGCCATACGCAAACCTTCAAACGAACCAAGCGTTGTCAGAACACCCTCGATCACCGATCTGCCACCATGTAAATGAAGTTCAACAACATCTTCGCCTGTGAAGCTGTTTGGGGTAGGGAATATCAGGATCAATGCCTGATCAAGGCGATTTCCATTTTGATCCGTTAATTCACGAAGGCTTGCATACCTTGGCTTTGGTAAAGGTTTTTTTGTAATATTTTCCAATACTGATAAGGACTTAGGGCCACTAATCCTGACAACAGCGACGCCCGCAGTACCAGCACCGCTCGCGAGCGCAAAAATTGTTTCCTGACTTGTCATTGATCAAACACTATCTTGTAACCAACCATAAAATTTCTTGCTGAACCATCAATCTAACAATAGGACTATAGGCAAGAAAACGTTTCGCAGCAAAAGGTCTTAGTCATGCCGCAACTGTCGCTTCATACACCAATTATGGATATTACCATAACCGAATTTGATGAGAAAATTGTCTCACTCGATTGGGGGTGGTCACCGTTTCAAGAACCTACACCATTTCTACGTGAAGCCAAGAAACAGTTAGATGCATATTTCGATGGCGACCTATTGCAAAACTTTGACCTCCCACTTGATCTGGATGGAAGTGATCATCAGAAAAAGGTTTGGCATGCCATGCTTGATATTCCCTTTGGAGAAACCCTGACATACGGTGAAATTGCTAAAAAAATTGGTTCTGCTGCGCAGCCAGTTGGAACAGCCTGTGGAACAAATCCAATCCCTATTATTGTTCCATGCCACAGGGTTTTAGCGTCCGGAAATAAAATGGGTGGGTTCTCGGGCGAGGGCGGTGTTCACACCAAAAGAGCATTATTAATCCTCGAGGGCGCTATGGAATATACTGCTGATATCCAACAAGAACAACTAAGCCTTCTTGATTAATTTCAAACGATATAGATCCTTGAAGGTAAAACCATAGTGTTTTGTCTGAACCACATAAACAAAAGGCCTACAATAAATTGCAGGCCTTTTTTAAATAATTCTTTATTGATTTAGTTATTCATCTGAGCGAAGAAATCATCATTATTTGGTGCGTCTTTAAGCTTGGACAATAAGAATTCCATCGCATCCACAGTCCCCATAGGGGTAAGAATACGGCGAAGAACCCACATTTTTGCAAGTGTTCCTTGATCCACAAGCAATTCTTCTTTCCGAGTACCTGATTTAAGAATATCAATCGCCGGGAACACACGCTTGTCTGCAACCTTACGGTCCAGAACAATTTCACTGTTACCCGTTCCTTTGAATTCCTCAAAAATCACTTCATCCATACGGCTACCGGTTTCAATAAGCGCAGTCGCGATAATTGAAAGTGATCCACCTTCCTCGATATTACGGGCAGCACCAAAGAACCGTTTAGGACGCTGAAGCGCATTTGCGTCCACACCGCCTGTAAGAACCTTACCAGATGATGGTACAACCGTGTTGTAAGCCCGTGCAAGGCGCGTGATACTATCAAGAAGGATTACGACGTCCTTTCCGTGCTCAACAAGGCGCTTTGCCTTCTCTATGACCATTTCTGACACTTGCACGTGACGTGATGCCGGTTCATCGAATGTTGAGGATACTACTTCGCCGTTCACACTGCGCTGCATGTCTGTAACTTCCTCAGGGCGTTCGTCGATAAGAAGAACAATAACATAGCATTCAGGGTGGTTACGGGTAATGCTCTGGGCAATATTTTGGAGAAGAACCGTTTTACCAGTACGCGGCGGTGCCACAATCAACGCACGCTGGCCTTTACCGATTGGGGCAACAAGATCAATCACACGTGGCGATTTGTCTTTTACAGTTGGATCATCTGGATCAAGTTTAAGGCGTTCATCAGGGTAAAGCGGAGTTAGGTTATCAAAGTGCACTTTATGACGGGTTTTTTCTGGCTCTTCAAAGTTCAGCTTTGAAACCTTCAGAAGCGCAAAATAGCGCTCGCCATCTTTTGGCGCACGAATTTGACCTTCAACCGTATCCCCAGTTCTAAGCCCAAAGCGTCTGATCTGGCTTGGGCTAACATAAATATCATCAGGACCCGGAAGGTAATTTGCCTCAGGGCTTCTAAGGAAACCGAAACCATCAGATAAAATCTCGATAACACCGCCGCCCATAATTTCAATATCATCATCAGCGAGGTGTTTTAGAATTGCAAACATCATATCCTGTTTGCGCATGCTGTTGGCATTTTCAACGCCAACTTCCTCAGCAAGTGTTAAAAGATCTGCTGGGCTTTTTTTCTTTAAGTCTTGTAAATGCATGGGTTTTGCCAATTTTTATATGGTAATTCCAGATGGTTCGTAACGAACATGGATATCTTAGATTTTGGAAGGAACTGTACGTTAACGAAGAAATTCTATGAAGAGATACAAAGCTATTTGAGTGCTTTCATTGTATGGAAAAGCGTGTGTCTGTCAATATTTTTGGCCGTTTATCAAAATTAAAATGGCTTTGCAACCGCTAAAATAACAATTGCTATAATGAAAACAGCGGGAATTTCATTAATCAGGCGAAAATATTTTTCACTGTGAGGGCGCTCACCCGCTGCTAAACGCCTGCGCGTTTTCGCAAGCATCATATGAAACCCCGATAATAAAACAACCAACAGCAATTTCACATGAAGCCACCCACCGCTTTTAAGACCAATAATTGTGATAAGCGTTATTCCAAATACCCAGGCGATAATCATGGCTGGATTCATAATAATCCGCAGTAATCGAATTTCGCGTTCCTGCCACTTTTGGTCTTCTTCGCTGCCCGCATCATATTGCATATGATACGCGAAAAACCGCGGCATCATAAAAAGACCAGCCATCCAGAATATAACAAAAATAATATGAAAAGATTTCACCCACAGATACGCACTATTTAAGAAATCTTCCATCTCTATTTCCTGAAATTATATACCAATGGCCAGAACTATCTAACGTCTGAAATTTTTAATTGTTTCAGAAAGTAATGCAACATTTTCCGGTGGTGTTTGCGGAACAAAACCATGACCCAAATTAAATATATGACTGCCGCCTTTTAAAGTGTCCAGAATACGGGTTGCCTCATTCACCATTGCATCACCGCCTGAGACAACAAGGTGCGGATCCATATTTCCTTGTACACACACATGGCGTTGAACACTGTCGCGCGCCCAATCAAGCGGAACCCCTGTATCCAGAGAAACCCCATCAACTTTTGTCTCTAAAACATATGTTTCTAACATTGCGCCTGAAAGCCTTGGAAATCCAATGATTGGTGTTTCATTATGCTTCGCACGAACTCGCGCAACAATCTCGCGTGTTGGTTCAATAATCCATTTATGGAAATAAGGTTCAGGGATCGCCGCAGACCAGCTATCAAAAATCTGTACGACATTAGCGCCTGCATCAATTTGAGCACAGAGATACTCTGATGTTGCATCCACTAGAAGGTCGAGAATTTTCCCAAACAATTCAGGGTTTCCATACCCCATTTGCCTTACAGCTGCATGGTCTTTACTACCAGCACCCTCAATCACATAGGTTGCAACAGTCCAGGGTGCACCAGCAAACCCGATAAGCGTTACTTCCTCAGGAAGTTCTTTTGAAAGCCTTGAAACAGTCTCGTAAACATTACCGACTTTATCATGAAATCCATTAAGGCTTAATTCAGCATAGGTTTCTTCAGTGTTTACAGGTGTTAATTTAGGACCATGACCAGCTTCAAACCAAACCTTCTGTCCAAGACCATCAGGAACAACGAGAATATCTGCAAAAAGAATAGCACCATCCATACCGTACCGACGAATTGGTTGAAGTGTTACCTCAGTCGCCTGATCAGGATTGTAACAAAAATCCATAAAAGAAGGCGCATTCTGACGGATTTCCCTGTATTCAGGTAAATAACGCCCTGCTTGTCGCATAAACCAGAAAGGGACACGATCCGAAGGGTTTCCTTTGAGAGTCTCAAGCAGGATTTTTGTCATTCTCTAACTTTCAATCTTTTATCTTGAATACATAATACAAAGCTAACTACCTAATTATATATATTTATATATAATAATATTGTGATTGTAGTTATTGCCTGTGAAAACTGTGGATAACCAGTTTTACAGATTTTATCCACAAGAAAGTCACTAGAAAGAATTGTTGTGGATAAAAACACTGAAGAACGAGGATGAATTAATTTTATTCTTTAAAATCAAAATTTTACATAACAGTTATTTGTGGATAAAAATTTTAAAGATATGAATATGATACTTAAATATCTTTATTATTATTCATCAAGGGATAAAATCAATTAGTGATATGAAGACTCTTTCAAAGATTGAGGATAAAACGCTAATTTTAAATATCCCCTATTTATTGATAAGTTATCCACAGAGTCTTCCCTCACGTTATCAATAGGATAAAGATGGTCGGAAGACAGAAAAGTTGGTGATCGTGACAGACAGTTTGATAAGCACTTTAAATGAAGACCGAAAGTTCCATTTGCATTTGGTATCAGATTCAACCGGTGAAACGCTTGAAGCAATAATCGCTGCTGCTTTGGTTCAGTTTGAAGGTGTTAATGTCTCCAAACATTTTTGGCCGTTAATCAGAACAGCCACCCAAATGGAACGCTTGATGGTAGATATCAAGGAGCAGCCTGGTCTTGTTATGTACACGCTTGTTAACCCTGAGATACAGGCAACTTTGGAACAAAACTGTAAGGAAGCAAACCTGCCTGTGCTATCCATTCTTGATCCTGTTATTAGTTTACTAGGGTCATATTTTGGAATGCAGGCAAGTCATAACCCCGGCCGTCAACATATTATGGATGCCAATTATTTTGACCGGATTGACGCGGTACATTTTACAATGGCTCATGACGATGGGCAACTCGCCGAAGATATTCCTCTCGCTGATATTGTCCTGATTGGGGTTTCAAGATCATCGAAAACCCCGACAAGTATCTATCTTGCAAACAAGGGGTTTAAAACAGCAAATGTTCCTTTTGTCCCTAATTGCCCTATGCCAGCAGTTCTTGATAATTTACCGGATAAATTTGTTATTGGCTTAACGGCAAGTCCTGAACGTTTGGTCCAGATTAGGACTAATCGACTAAGATCAATCAATGAAGATGAAGAAGCCGACTATACGGATATCGACTTGATTAAAGACGAAACGAAACAATGCAGGCGTTATTGTAACGAACGTGGTTGGTCAACAATTGATGTAACCCGCCGTTCTATTGAGGAAACAGCAGCATCAATTATGAACCGCTATAAAAGTTGGCTGGAAGCTAGACAAAAGCCATAATATACCCTGGTTTATTTCGAGACTTTATTGTTTTTCAGTAACTCCTTAGGCGATTAAAATGCCAAAATTAATCTTAGCGTCACAAAGCTTTGCACGTAATTCTATGCTCAAAAAAGCATCTGTTGCTTTTGAAACGCAAAAAGCAATGATTGATGAAGAAGGATTGAAAGCTAGCTTGCTTGAAAATGGTGTTTCAGCGCGTGATCTGGCGGATATCCTTGCAGATTATAAAGCAAGATCTGTTTCTTTAGGCAATCCTGATAATTATGTTATCGGATCTGATCAGGTACTGGAATGTGACAATCAGATTTATTCCAAAGCAAACAATTTAGAGGATGCGGCAGCGAAGTTAATGGAACTTCAAGGAAAGACCCATTCGCTATTTTCTGCTGCCGTTGTCTATTTTGAGGGGGAACCCATTTGGCGGTTTGTTGATGAAGTGCGTTTGACAATGCATCCGATGACTATGCCTGACATTGAGGCATATCTGGGTAAAGCCGGTGAAGATATTTTGGGATCTGTCGGATGTTATCATATTGAAGACCGAGGGGTACAACTGTTCTCCAGAATTTCTGGTGACTATTTCACCATTTTGGGTATGCCTTTGATACCACTGCTGAACTTTTTAAAACTCCATGATATGATAGAGGCTTAATTATGCCTGTAATAGATACAAAAACCTCGGCTGTTATTGGTCACCCGATCAGTCAATCCCTATCACCGGTTATTCATAACCATTGGTTCGAAAATAGCGATGTTGACGGGTTTTATTGCGCAATTGATGTTGACCCGGCTGATCTTGGGATGTTTTTAGAAAATGCAAAACAATCAGGTCTTAAAGGTTTCAACGTAACAATCCCCCATAAAACCAATATTATACCATTTCTTGATCGATTGGCACCAATCGCGCGCCAAATGGGTGCTGTAAATACTGTAAAAATTATGGAGGACGGTAGTACAGTTGGTTTTAATACTGATGGTATAGGATTGATTACACATTTGAAGAAATCCGTTCCTGATTGGCCAAAAGATAAGCCAGCTTTGGTTATTGGTGCAGGTGGTGCCGCGCGTGCGGCGGTGCTGGGCCTTTTGAATGAAAATATCCCAATGGTTATGCTCACGAACCGAACACGAGAAAAAGCGGAAACAATTCGTGATGAACTCGGGCGTGGGCGGATAACGGTTGTTGAATGGGATGATAGGTCTGCTGCCGCGTCTGCTGCTGGCCTTGTCGTTAACACTACAAGCCTCGGTATGATTGGTCAGCCTACGCTTGATATATCCTTGGAAAGTGCCGCAAGTGATACAGTTGTTTATGATATTGTGTTCAAACCCCTTGAGACTAATCTTTTGAAAACTGCCAGGGAACGGCGGTTAAGAACTGTGGATGGCCTTGGTATGCTTGTGTACCAAGCCGCTGCTTCCTTTAAAATATGGTTTGAAAAAGAAGTTTCTTATGATGACGCACTCCATAGTAAATTGATGGAAAAACTGTCATGATCATTGTTGGGCTAACAGGTTCCATTGGTATGGGAAAAAGTGCAACGGCAGACATGTTTCGGGGTTTTGATATTCCTGTTTTTGATGCCGATGCTGCGGTTCATAAACTTCAGTCAAAAAATGGTAGAGCGATACCGCTAATTGAAGAAACCTTTCCTGGTGTTGTTGACGATGGGGTTTTGGACCGAGCTATGCTTGGTCAGATGGTATTCGCTGATAAGGCGGCCCTTAAAAAGCTGGAAGCAATAATGCATCCTATGGTTCAGGAAGATCGAATTGCTTTTTTCGAACAAGCGACAAAAGAAAACAAGAATATTGTTGTTGTCGATATTCCCTTATTGTTTGAAACTGGCGGCGAAAAAGCATGTGACAAGGTTGTTGTCGTATCCGCACCTTATGAAGTGCAGAGAAATCGCGTGTTGGAACGCGTTGGTATGACACCAGATAAATTTGAAGATATCCTCTCCAAACAAACACCTGATGCAATCAAGCGCGAAAAAGCTGACTTTATTGTTGAAACCGATAAGGGCTTTGATCATGCTAGACTGCAAGTACAGAAGATTATTGAAACGCTATCCGAGTAAATTTTGAGAAGGCGAAAATGCGCGAGATTGTATTTGATACGGAAACCACAGGGTTTGATCCACTGTCAGGCGATCGATTGATCGAAATTGGTTGCCTGGAAATGGTGGATATGCGCCTCACAGAGACCAAACCATTTCATATTTATATTAACCCGGAACGAGAGGTGCCAGAGTCAGCAGTTAAAGTCCATGGCCTGACAACCGAGTTTCTTAAAGACAAACAGTTGTTTGCAGAAATTGCTCAGGATTTTCTTGATTTTGTTGGTGATGATAGTGTTCTGGTTGCACATAACGCCGAGTTTGATATGAAATTTATCAACTTCGAGCTTGAGAAAGCGGGTTATCCAATCATTCCAGCAAAAAGGTTTAAGGATACGCTTGCTATTGCCCGCACCAAATTCCCGGGCCAGGCAAATTCACTTGATGCCCTTTGCAAGCGATTTGGTGTAGAAAATGGTCACCGTACCCTTCACGGCGCGCTTTTGGACTCTGAAATTCTTGCGGATGTTTATATTGAATTGATGGGGGGGCGGCAAGCCGGCCTTGATCTAGCGGTAGAGAAAAAAGCATATGCTTTTGTTGGTGAAAAGAAGGAAAGACCAAAACGTTCCTTCGCCGTCAGCGAAGATGAATTGCAAACGCATAAGGATTTTGTTCAGAAATTAAGCGACCCTATTTGGGGAGCATAAACGAATGACGCTTAAAGCTTTGAAGGCTAAGTTATGATTACCTGTTTTGTCACCTATGTTATCGATCCATACAAATTAAATGAATTCGAAACCTATGCAAAAATGTGGATGCCGCTTGTTAAAAAGTTTGGCGGTATTCATCATGGGTATTTTTTACCAAGCGAAGGGGCAAACAATATTGCCTATACATTGTTTTCATTTGAGAGCTTAGCGGCGTACGAACATTACAGGGAAAAATCCTTCAAAGATCCTGAATGTATGAAAGCCTTTAAATACGGCGAGGATACTAAATGTATCCTCTCCTATAACCGGACTTTTACAAAACCGCTATTGCCAGAAAATGAATAAGAAGATCAGTCAATTAAATTGAAAAATCTTCCGTAAGGGATTGGCCCTAGACAACTTATGTCTTTACCTTGATCACAGTCATAAAGACTGAAGGTTGTGATGTTGGCTTCGCCGACAAAATTATTGATATTGATAAAGCCTAACGTACCCCTGCTATCATTAGAGCCATCGCGGTTATCACCCATCATGAAATAATGATTTTCCGGGACAACGAACAAGCGTGTATTGTCGTAGCGCCCTTGATCAGTTTCTTCATAAATACGGTGCTTAACACCATTTGGCAGGGTTTCTTCATATTCGTTGACTTTGCGCTCACCGCCTAAATAGGACGTGTAAGTAACCTGACGGACTAAATTTCGTTCAATAAGCTTATCATTGATAAACAGTCTACCATTGCGCATCATGATCTTGTCGCCAGGCAATCCAATAACGCGCTTGATGAAGTCTGTTGTTTCGCCGTTTCGGGAAAGTGTAAAAACGGCCACATCCCCGCGCTCTGGGTTGCTGGATAAAACCCGGTCTTTCAAAATAGGCGGATCAAAATAAAATGAATATTGATTATAGCCATAAGCAAATTTGGAAACAAAAATTCTATCGCCAACTTCTAATGTTGGTTCCATGCTGCCAGACGGTATATGGAAACTTCCCCATGCAAATGTGGTGAATAAGACATAAAAAACAGCGACAAAAAGAATATCTTTGATGAACTGTTTGATAGAATTTGTTGTTTGTTCAGCCATTATTTTCCTGACCTTTTTAAAAACTGTCGTGGTCTGTATTTTTCTTTACGTTCATATGTAATTGATTACTTCAACGGGCATATGAATTTATCAATTAGAGTGTCCATATACAGGGGAAGTTACCTGATATCAATCAGGCTTCCTATAATCAGACGTAATAAACAGTATTTTCTTACAATATTTCTTGATCTCATCCCTTGCAGGCCACGGTTTTGGTCACTATATAGGCCGTGAAACACGATTGCCCTTTAAGGTGATCGAATAGAATTACAAACTTCAAGAGGCTAGAATTGTGCCGAATGGGCTTTTCTAGTCGGCTATAGTAAGGACAAGAAATACAATGGGTAAAGTAATTGGCATTGACTTAGGTACCACTAATAGCTGCGTATCTATCATGGACGGGTCAAAACCGAAAGTTATTGAAAATTCAGAAGGTGCGCGTACAACCCCTTCTATCGTTGGTTTTACAGATGAGGGCGAACGCCTTGTTGGCCAGCCTGCAAAGCGTCAGGCAGTGACAAACCCATCTGACACATTATTTGCTATCAAGCGTTTGATTGGTCGTACATTCAACGACCCGACAACACAAAAAGACCTCGAAATGGTCCCATACAGCATCGTTAAAGCCGATAACGGTGATGCATGGGTAGAAGCCAAAGGTGAGAAATATTCACCAAGTCAGGTATCTGCAATGATCCTTCAGAAAATGAAGGAAACAGCAGAAGGTTACTTGGGTGAAGATGTAACTCAGGCCGTTATTACCGTTCCTGCGTATTTTAATGACGCCCAGCGTCAGGCAACGAAAGACGCTGGTAAAATCGCTGGCCTCGAAGTTCTCCGTATCATTAACGAGCCAACAGCTGCAGCGCTTTCATATGGCCTAGAGAAAGAAGACGGCCATACAATTGCTGTATTTGACCTTGGCGGTGGTACATTTGACGTATCAATTCTTGAAATTGGTGACGGTGTATTCGAGGTGAAATCTACAAACGGTGATACGTTCCTTGGCGGTGAAGATTTTGACATGCGCCTTGTTGATTACTTCGCTGACGAGTTTAAAAAAGAAAACGGCATTGATCTTCGCGGTGACCGCATGGCGCTTCAACGCCTTAAAGAAGCTGCGGAAAAAGCAAAAATCGAACTTTCTTCTTCTCAGCAGACAGAAGTGAACCTTCCGTTTATCACTGCTGATGCGTCTGGTCCTAAACACCTTCAAATGAAGCTAACTCGTGCTAAGTTTGAAAGCCTTGTTGAAGACCTCGTGCAGCGTACGCTTGAGCCATGCCGTAAAGCACTTAAGGACGCGGGCCTTGCTGCTGGTGAAATTGATGATGTTGTTCTTGTTGGTGGTATGACCCGGATGCCTAAGGTTCAGGAAATCGTTAAAGATTTCTTTGGTCGTGAGCCACACAAAGGCGTTAACCCTGACGAAGTGGTTGCAATGGGTGCTGCTATTCAGGCAGGTGTTCTTCAGGGCGATGTGAAGGATGTTCTTCTTCTTGATGTAACACCGCTTTCACTTGGTATTGAAACGCTTGGCGGCGTGTTCACTCGTTTGATTGAGCGCAATACAACAATTCCAACGAAGAAGAGCCAGGTTTTCTCTACAGCGGAAGATAACCAGGGCGCGGTGACTATTCGCGTATTCCAGGGCGAGCGTGAGATGGCTGCGGATAACAAACTGCTTGGTCAGTTTGATCTTGTGGGTATCCCGTCAGCGCCGCGCGGTGTTCCGCAAATTGAAGTTACATTTGATATTGATGCCAACGGTATTGTGAATGTGTCTGCAAAAGACAAAGGCACAGGTAAAGAACAGCAAATCCGTATTCAGGCTTCTGGTGGTCTTTCTGATGACGATATCGAAAAAATGGTCAAAGATGCTGAGGCCAATGCTGATTCTGATAAGAAACGCAAAGAGCTTGTTGAAGCTCGCAATCAGGGTGAAGCATTGATCCACGGCGCTGAGAAAAACCTTTCCGAGCATGGTGATAAGGTTGGTGCTGACGATAAGAAAGCGATCGAAGACGCGATTGCAGCGCTTCGGACATCACTTGAAGGCGAAGACCTTGATGATATCCAGCAAAAAACAGAAGCGCTTGGTCAGGTATCTATGAAGCTCGGTGAGCAGATCTATAAGGATAGCCAAGGTGAAGCTGGCCCTACAGATGAGCAAGCTGCTGACGCTGCTGCCCGCGAAGCAGAAAGCGGAGAGAATGACGATGTTGTTGATGTTGACTTTGAAGAAGTTGACGAAGACAAAAAGTAAAATGATATCGTCTATTCAATGATGATGGGCGTTGCACACTTTTGTATGCAGCGCCTTTTGTCTCAGAGGCGCTTGGCGCTCTATAGATCGTATCGCTGGAAATAGGATACCCTGTTCGTGGCAAAACAAGATTATTATGACCTTTTGGGTGTAGCGAAAGATGTTGATGAAGGGACTTTGAAAAAAGCCTTTAGAAAACAAGCTATGCAATATCACCCTGACCGTAACCCGGGTGATGCGGAAGCTGAAAAAAAATTCAAAGAAATCGGCGAAGCGTACGACGTTTTAAAAGACCCGGAAAAGCGAGCTGCTTATGACCGGTATGGGCATGCGGCGTTTGAAAACGGTATGGGTGGCGGTGGTCATCCAGGTGGCGGCGCTGGCGGTTTCGATTTTTCAGATGTTTTTGAAGAATTCTTCGGTGGTATGGGCGGCGGTCGTCGACGTCGCGGCGGCAATAGCGCGACGCGTGGTAATGACCTTCGCTTTAACCTTGAAATCACACTTGAAGAAGCCTTCGCTGGCAAAACCGATACAATCCGCGTTCCAACATCTATCTCTTGTGATCCGTGTAATGGTTCAGGAGCGGAAAAAGGCTCTAGCCCAGAGGTTTGTGGAACATGTGGTGGGCATGGTAAGGTCCGTGCAAACCAGGGGTTTTTCATGGTGGAGCGCACGTGCCCGACATGTCAGGGCGTAGGCCATATCATTAAAAACCCATGTAAGGTATGTCGCGGCGCCGGTCGTGTTGAAAAAGAGAAAACATTAGAGGTAAAAATCCCGCAGGGTGTTGACGAAGGCCAACGAATTCGCTTGTCCGGTGAGGGTGAGGCAGGCGTTCGCGGAGGCCCATCCGGTGACTTATATATTTTCCTTACGATTAAATCGCACGCAATTTTCAAGCGTGATGCTGAAATGCTTTATTGTCAGGTGCCTATCCCAATGACAACCGCCGTTATGGGCGGACAAATTGAGGTTCCGACAATTGGTGGTGGTCGCGCGCGGGTGAAGATCCCCGAAGGTACACAAAGTGGTCGCCAGTTCAGGTTACGCGGTAAAGGGATGCCCGAACTAAATGGTGGTTATGTAGGTGATATGATCCTTGAAACTGCCGTCGAAACACCCGTAAATCTAACCAAACGTCAACGCGAACTGATGGAAGAGTTTGCAAAAGAAGGTGGCGATAATATTTCACCCCGTTCAGAAGGGTTCTTTTCAAAGGTTAAAGATCTCTGGGATGATTTGACTGAATAAAAATTCAAGAACTGTGGCGGGATAATAGGTTTCTGCCACATCAATTTATGTAAGTGTTTTTACATAGGCATTTACAATAACCCTGAGTTCTTCGATTAGTAATTCCGCTTGTTCCTCATTCTCGATTGCTTGATCGATTAACACCGAAATAACCGTAGATATGGTTTTGATAAAACCGTCTTTTCTTGTCTCGGGTAATTCAATATTTGCGGCCAATAGGCTTTTTTCGACCAAAATTGGGATCTCACTTTTATCGAGTGCGGTTGTTTCCCATATTGTGCTGGAACTGTTGGCCCACCTTGTTAACTTGTTGAAGCTTTTATGGTTTTTTGCTTCATGCCAAAAACTATTGATGATTTTTTGGTTCAAAACCTCAAAATTAATACCGCCTTCAATATCATCAAATAGCCGTTTAACTTTTTCCAATACTTCTGAATAAGCATTATTGTAGATATGCTGGAGGATGTCCTCTCGGGATTCGAAATATTGGTAAATAGACCCAATAGGTAACCCCGCCTGTTTGGCTAGTGTTGTTGTTGTAAAGGCATCAACACCTTGTTCTTCAATAATCAATTGACTTACGGATAGGATATTTTGTACGCGCTTAATGGCACGCGCTTGCGTTGGTATTTTCTTTATTTTCTCGGGCCAAACAGTCAAATCATTACTTTCTCTAATAAGTGAATAAGTTTCACATTTGTTGACTATTACATAAAAGCATGTAATCTGAAATATATAAAATGGCAGTGGATAGGGGGGCACTTTCGCCATTCGTATGGGGAGACTATGATATGAGTGTTAGAACGTTTTTACTTAGCTTATTAATTATCGCCGTTTCTATAGGGGCATCGGCTCAATCAGGGCAGGTTATTAAAATTTCCCCTAGAGATAATGTAGAGGAGCAGCTTCAGGAAGCATTGATCCTCTCTGATCCCGGCAGCACTATTGAACTGGCCCCTGGGCGATATGAATTCTTTGGCCCTCTTTCTATCGATATAGAGGGTATTACGCTTAAGGGCGCAGGCAAGAATGAAACGGTTCTCTCGTTTAAGGGTCAGACCTCGGGTTCGGAAGGGTTATTAATCACATCCAATAATGTGCGCATTGAAAAGCTCGCAGTAGAAGATACCCCCGGCGATGGCATTAAGGCAAAAGGAGTTGATACAGTTTCTTTTGTAGATGTAAGGGTTGAGTGGACCGAAGGCCCGAAAGAGACAAATGGTGCCTATGGCTTATATCCTGTACAATCTAAAAATGTCCTTATTGACCGTGCTGTTGTAAAGGGTGCCTCGGACGCAGGCATTTATGTCGGACAAAGTCAGTATATAATTGTTCGCAATAGCCTCGCTGAATATAATGTTGCTGGCATTGAAATCGAGAACAGTTATTTTGCCGATGTTCATGATAATATAGCCCAGCACAACACGGGTGGTATCCTTGTTTTTGATCTTCCCAACCTCCCACAACAGGGGGGACATTCAATAAGGTTGTTTAATAATAAATCCCTTAATAATGATGTTCCTAACTTTGCGCCTGCTGGAAATATTGTCGCAAGTGTTCCCAAGGGTACAGGCATCATGTTGATGTCAAATCGTGATATCGAGGTTTTCGGTAACGAGATTGGTGGCAATGGCTCAGTGAATGTTCTGATCGTTTCGTATCAACAGGAATTTGATGATCCAAATTACAGCCCGCTTCCACAGAATGTATATGTGCATAACAATATATATGGTGATGGTGGTTTTGATCCTGATAAAGATGTGAAAGATATTGTTGCCCCAATCACTGGTACGCCTGTACCGGATATTATCTGGGACGGTGTAGTTGATGGTGTTTGGGCCGCTATGTTCGGACCAGACAGTGATAAAGCCATTTATGTTGAAGAAGCTGATGACGTATCCTATGCAAATCTTCAGCTTATGCTGGATTATATCCTGCCGTGGGGGGCTTCGATTGATACAGAGAAGCAAAAATACAAAGGTACGCTTCCAACACGTGACGCTGTAAAGCTGCCACAAGATCAACAGCAAGATCAACCACAGGATTAGAGAGCAGACTTCGGTGCGTATCAGGTTTTTATATATTCTAAGTTTTCTGGGTTTAACGTTTACAGCAATTCATCAGGGTGTTGCTCAGGATAAAATAGTATCCGTGAATGATGAGGCCTTGTTAAAAGTGCGCCCTGCGCGGCTATTATCTGAATATGGGTTGTTTTCTGACCTTGGTGCGCAAATACCGACTGAGGGAATTTTGCCCTATGACCTTCAGGTCTCTTTGTTTACTGATTATGCACACAAGTATCGATTTGTTTATGTACCAAGCGGCAAAACTGCATCTTATGACGAAACGGAAGTTCTTAAATTTCCTGTTGGCTCTGTTCTTATTAAAACGTTTGCCTATCCTGCGGATTTCCGTAAGCCGGATCAGAATATCAGGTTGATTGAAACACGGCTTTTAATCCATCAGGAAAAGGGCTGGAATGCGTGGGCATATGTATGGAATGATGACCAAAGCGATGCAGTGTTAAAAGTTGCTGGCAAGAGGCTGGATATTGATTGGATCGATACGAGCGGCAACCTTCGACAAATAGAATATAAAGTGCCGAACAAAAACCAGTGTAAGGGGTGTCATACCCTAGATAAGGCATTTACACCTATTGGGCCCAAAGCAAGGAATTTAAATAAGGATTATGCTTATAGAGGCGGCGTTGAAAATCAATTGATAGAATGGACAAAACAAGGTGTTTTAGAGAGCTTACCGCCTATTGAAAATGTCCAACATATCCCGCCGATAGAGAATGAGAATTCTGATCTAAACAGTCGAGCGCGCGCATATTTAGATATCAATTGTGCCCATTGTCACCGACTTAGAGGGCCAGCCTCTACATCTGGTTTATTTCTGACATATGGTGAAAAGGATCCTGTCCACTGGGGATATAAAAAACGCCCCGTTGCAGCAGGCCGCGGGTCTGGTGGGTTGTCATTCGATATCGATCCAGGAAGGCCTGAAAATTCAATTTTGCACTTTCGTATGCACTCAGAAGACCCGGGCATTATGATGCCCGAAACAGGCCGTACAATCGTCCATAAGGAAGGGTTACGCCTGATCCATGAATGGATTGAAAAGCTTGAATAAGTGATAATATTCCATTTGATTTTAATTGCATGACTTTCTGCTAGTGCCAAACATGTCCAATATGTTACTCAAGCATAGTATTAAACACGTATTTAATTCGGTGTTATCGTTTATGAGGGTAAAGGCGTGTCAGAAAAAAAAGTAAAGGTAGGCGTTGTCGGTGCTATGGGCCGTATGGGCCAGTCGATCATTCAAACTATATTAACGCAAGATGATAAAGCTAACGGTGCACGGCTTGAGTTTTTTACCGCGAGCGATGTTGCTAACCATCCTGGCGTCGGCAAAGAATGCTATCCTGCTACCAGGGTTACCTTAAACGCCTCAAGCGAAAGTGTTTTTGAACAAAGTGATGTCGTCATCGACTTTACACCCCCCGGAAATACGGTTGTTCATGCGAAATACGCAGAAAAACACGGTGCTTCATATATTGTTGGGACCACGGGGTTGGGTGATGAAGATCATCAGGTTCTTGACCAAATAGGTCAGGCAGTATGTGTGGTACAAGCAGGCAACTTCTCCCTTGGGGTTAACCTAATGACCGCCTTTTCGAAGAAAATGGCAGCTGTTTTAGGCCCTGAATGGGATATCGAAATCCTCGAAATGCACCATAAACACAAGGTTGATGCGCCTTCCGGTACGGCAATGATGATTGGCGAAGCAGCAGCAGCTGGCCGTGGTGTTAACCTTAAGGAAACAGCAGTTAAATCCCGTGATGGTATTACCGGAGAAAGACAAGTCGGCGATATTGGCTTTGCCACACTTCGTGGTGGTTCCGTTATTGGTGAACACGAAATTATTTTTGCAAGCGATAATGAGCGCCTAACCTTATCGCACCGGGCCGAAAACCGCGGTCTTTTTGCTGCTGGTGCTGTGCGTGCTGCACGCTGGGCGGCTGAACAGTCAAAAGGTCGCTTTTCGATGATGGATGTGTTGGGACTATCGGACTTTGGCGTTTAAATAAGGGGGGCAATATGCAGGAAGCATTATTATCATTGTGGGCTGGGCTGCCTGTTTTTATGGTTCATTCTGGCGTTAGCCTGATGATCTTAATTATGGGTGCGTTCATTTACACCAAAATTACGCGCCACGAAGAAATTGCTTTAATCCGGGATGGCAATGTTGCGGCAGCCCTTTCTTATGGAAGTGCAATCATCGGTCTTGCTCTTCCGCTAGCCTTTTCATTATCAGCATCTGTTTCTGTATGGGATATTGTTTTATGGGGTGTCATTGCTCTTATTCTACAGATTGTTGCATTCAGGTTGGCCGATCTTTTCCTTAAAGGACTGTCCAGTCGTATCGAGGCCGGAGAAATGGGCGCTGCAGTTATGGTCGTTTCGGTCAAGCTAAGCACGGCGTTTATCAATTCAGCGGCAATTTCGGGGTAAAAGATGCGCCGTTTTATCGAGTTTTTCACCTATGCAGCAATCATTATCATTGTGATTGTTCGTTATGCAGGTGAAGAAGATAATCGATCGCCCCGTAGGGCTGCACCACCCAAGGTTCCTGCACAAACTTTACCAGACAATCAAAAGCTTCCTATCAATAATGGTGGCGATGTTTTGGTAAATCTGGACACGAAATTATCCAATAGTGTTGGGACGGCTTTTGCGGTGGACGCAAAAGGCACATATGTAACTGCCAGGCATGTCGTTGATGGCTGTACACGAATTTATATTGCCCACCAATCGGGAAGATTTAGTGCAGTTCAAAAGGTAACAATTGATCAACGCCGGGATTTTGCTGTTCTCAAATCAAATCGCGTGAAAGCACGCTCGGTATATCTTGCGTCTATCGCTCCTGACCGCGGGGATGACGGATATATGATGGGCTACCCGCAAGGAAATCCCGCAGATGTTCGTGCCACTGTTATTGGTCGGAATAATATGCGGTCATCCGGTCGTTATAATACTCGTGAACCTGTTATCGCCTGGGTCGAACGTGAGCGGTTACCGTTTTTTAATGGCGCCCTTGGTGGTATTTCAGGTGGGCCGGTTTTCGATGGTAATGGTATTGTTGTCGGGACGGTTGTCGCTGGTGCACCAAGGCGTGGCAGGGTCTATACCACTCACCCACGGGTTTTCTTAAATGATGATCTGGGGTCTGAAATTCATTTTAGAGAAGGGTTGGAGACATGGCGCACCATCAATGCCGCAAATTATGCGGATATTGGCAAGGAACTTAGGGGCGCTAAGACGATCACTCAGGTTTACTGTCAGGTTACAAAGTCCTGACGTTTCCAATCATTCAGGGCCTTATCCAAGGAGTTGGCGAAATCTCTTTTTTCATATGCCGTTAGAAACTCACCAATTTCCAACTGTTTCCCATGAGAGAGAATCTGAAGTTTATCATTATCGGATGTTTCTTTAACCCTCACTTGAAGCCAATAAGGCTCTAAGCTCCAGGTTTCTACCTGACGGTTTGGGTGAATACGGCATATAATCAGGGATTGCTGTGTCAGGTGTACGGTTTCATATAGTCGTGCTGCCCGAAAATTAAAATAAAATGCAAACCCAAGGGCGATAACATCAAACAATACAAATAAAACAACCGGCCACGCACCAGCAATGATGAATCGAATGCCTGCAAGCGCACATATGATACCAATGATTATGAGCATAGTTTGCACATTCTTTGGGGTCATTGAGCGATGCGGAAAAAGTTTCACCGACAAAAAAGTATCTGAACCTTCCAAGGCAGGCAGGTCTTCGTCCCGACTATAACGAATAGAGTCAGGCTGTAGAATATCGTCAGGTGCATTACTCATACATGATTTACGCTATACCTAAAGAAGTGGTTCACCCCTCAATAGTTTTGGCAGTTCCCCGACGGTTCCACGCGCATGTGACATGAAAAAGTTTTTCAATGGCGGGATTTTATCGACAACGGCTAATCCAACGTCACGTGCAGCTTTAATCGGGCCAATATCATTAGAAAACAAACGGTTTAGGATGTCCGTAACGCCGATTAAACTCGCATTATCAAATCTGCGCCATTCCTGATATTTAGCGAGTACATGTTCTGACCCGATTTCAAGTCCGACATGCATGCTGTCTGATATAATTTCCAGAAACGCGGCGACATCACGAAGTCCCATATTTAGGCCTTGTCCGGCAATTGGATGAATTGCATGCGCCGCATCACCTAGAAGTGCCATACGTGTGCTGATGTATGTATCGCTATATTGAAGTGTAAGAGGGTAGGCCCAGCGACCACCAATCACTTCAATGTCACCCAGAAAATCACCTACGCGCCGCTTAACTTCCGCATTGAAGGCCCGGTCCGAGAGATTCATGATGGTATCGCGCAAGTGCTCTTTTTCCGTCCAGACTAATGAGGATCGGTTTCCGGTTAACGGTAATATTGCAAAGGGACCAGAAGGCAAAAACCGTTCATGTGCTATACCGCAGTGACTATGTTCATGCTCGATAGAACACACAATACCAACCTGACCATAAGAAAAGTTTGACGTTGGAATGTTTGCGTTACGTCTCGCTAGGCTTTGCCTACCATCGATGCCGAGCAGTAGTTTTGACGTTATGACTGTTCCGCTTTTTAACGTTAAGGTCGATTTGGATTTATCTCGCTCTATATTTTCCACGCTCTCTGGCGCAAGCACGCTAATATTTTCTAATTCTTCCACTCGTTTTGCCAACGCTTCGCGGATATGGCGATTTTCCAGCATGTTGCCGAGCGGCCCTTCACCGAGACTTTCATGGTCAAAGTGAAGATGCATCAGGGATGGGCCGTCTGAAACTCTAATATCTAAAATTGGCTGAGCATGGCCTTCAAGAAACTTCCAGATGCCCAGTGCTTTCAGCATCTCACAGGATGCAAAGGCAATAGCACTTGACCGGCCATCAAAGGATGGTTGAACTTGGTCTTTAATTGGGATCATATCAACCACGGTGACAGATAACCCGATTTCTGCAAGTCCGATCGCTGCGGTCAGGCCAGCTAGGCTTCCGCCGATAATTGATATATCAGTTTCAATAATATTGGTCATACAAACACTCCATACATATTTTTTATGGATCGGGGCGGTATTTGTCCAGTGTTCTAGTGTCGCATGGCTGCCAAAGAAATAGCGTAAAATGCATGCCATGAAAAAGCCCCTCTTGTCGAATAGGGTTTTAACAAAGTAAAGTGTTGCGAACACTATAAGAACATTTGAGTATCTGATCAGATAGTTACCTTTAATTTGATTGAAGATAGGGGAAAAATGGCGGTTAAAACCAAAACACCTAAAAAAGCGGTAAAAGCAAAGCCGAAAGCAAAAACCGCAAAAAAGCGTGTAAAACCCTCTGATACGCCGCCATTGTTGCCGCCTGGCTTGGTATTGTTCATGAAGAACAGTGCCTGGCGGATTTTTGGGGTGTTGATTATTGGATTGGCTGTGGCTGTGGCGCTGTCTTTATTTAGCTATAATCCAGCGGACCCGGGCATAAACAATGAAACAAATTCGCCAGTAACAAACTTGATCGGGGGAATTGGTGCCAACGTTTCTGATGTGTTGATGCAATCCCTTGGTCTTGTTTCTTATTTTCTGATAGCACCTATTTTATTCTGGGGCGTGAAGTTGCTGCGCCTTCGATGGCTTCGTCGGTTTTGGTTAAATCTGGCAAGTGTATCCCTTGCGCTTGTTCTTTTCTCTATTGCATTTAGTGTCATGGCACCAAGTCCTGATTTTCCGGTGCAGGCAGGCTATGGCGGTGCGCTCGGTCAACAATTATACCTTTATATCGTCAGTCTTTTTGCTGAATTGATTGTACCTGCCTGGGTTTATGGCGCTGTTTTCGCTCTTCTCGCGGTACCCGTGTTTTTATATTCCCTTGCGCTTAACCGAGATGAATGGGCGTTTGTTAACGATCAAATCCAACGCTTTGGCAGGGCATCTATTCGTTTAGGAGCTTATATTCTTACATTTCTGTGGGATATGTTTGTTGCACTTAAGGATAGGTTTCAAAAGCCAGACCCGGTCAAGGGCGCCCGCTTGAAAGAAAGAGACTTCGGTGTTTTACCGGAGGAAATTCATGATGACCCAATCATTGACGAAGAACAGAGTCGTCATCAAGCTACTGCGCGTAAACGTGTAAAAGCACCCAAGAAGGCTATTCTTGGCAAACGCGAAGCGAAAGAAGCACAGACAACTCTTAATTTTGGAGATACGGGGGATTTTGTTCTTCCGGCACTTGAACTATTGGAAGCCCCGCCACCTGCTTCAGCACTGGATAAAATCAGTGAAGAAGCGCTTGAGCAAAATGCCCGTATGCTAGAAGGTGTCCTAGGCGACTTTGGTGTTCAGGGCGACATTCAGGACGTTAGACCTGGCCCAGTTGTTACACTATATGAATTGGAGCCTGCTCGGGGTACCAAATCGGCAAGGGTAATTGGGCTTGCTGATGATATCGCGCGCTCAATGAG
Organism: Kordiimonas sp. SCSIO 12610; assembly: GCF_024398015.1. Lineage (GTDB taxonomy): Bacteria > Pseudomonadota > Alphaproteobacteria > Sphingomonadales > Kordiimonadaceae > CANLMI01. The sequence goes on along the minus strand of NZ_CP073747.1, from coordinate 153,961 downwards.
TGCGATTTCTGCGCGTGTTGCTGTGGTCTCTGGTCGAAATGCGATCGGTATTGAATTGCCGAACACAAGCCGCCAAACCGTATTTTTACGTGAATTGCTCGCTTCCCGTGACTATGAGCGTAATAAGGCGCGTCTGCCGATGGTGCTGGGTAAGGATATCGGTGGTGCTCCGGTTGTTGCTGACCTGTCAACTATGCCGCATTTGCTGGTCGCAGGAACAACTGGGTCTGGTAAATCGGTTGGTATCAATACCATGATACTGTCGCTTCTCTATAGGCATAGCCCCGATAACCTCAGGTTTATTATGGTTGACCCTAAAATGCTTGAGCTTTCGATTTATGACGGCATTCCCCATCTCTTAACCCCTGTTGTGACCGAACCTAAGAAAGCGGTTGTGGCCTTGAAATGGGCGGTTCGGGAAATGGAAGAACGCTACCGCAATATGTCAAAGCTCGGTGTTCGTAACCTTGCTGCATTCAACAAGCGTGTTGCAGAAGCATTGGATAAAGGTGAAACACTCACTCGTCAGGTCCAAACTGGATTTGATAAAGAAACAGGTCAGCCTCTTATTGAAGAGCAAGAATTTGACTTTGAGGTTTTGCCATACATTGTCATCGTTATTGATGAAATGGCAGACTTGATGCTTGTTGCTGGTAAGGATGTTGAAGCAACGGTTCAGCGTTTGGCACAGATGGCGCGGGCGGCAGGTATCCATTTAATTATGGCAACTCAGCGCCCGAGTGTTGACGTTATCACTGGTACAATCAAGGCGAACTTCCCAACGCGGATCAGTTTTCAGGTTACCTCCAAAATTGATAGCCGTACCATCCTTGGTGAACAGGGGGCAGAGCAGCTTCTTGGTATGGGGGATATGCTATATATGGCAGGCGGTGGTCGTATTACACGGGTTCACGGCGCATTCGTTGCCGACAAGGAAGTAGAAACGGTTGTTGGTCACCTTAAGAGACAAGGCGCGCCAGATTATTTATCCAGCGTTACCGAGGAACCAGAAGAAGGTTTCGATAGCCCGTTCATCCCGGGGCCATCAGGGGATGATAAAGAAGCAAGTTTATATGATAAGGCTGTAGATATTGTTCTCAGGGATCGCCGCGCATCTACAAGTTATATTCAGCGCCGATTGAAGATTGGTTATAACAAGGCCGCCACATTGATCGAAGAAATGGAAGAACAAGGGGTAATTAGTGCACCAAACCATAAGGGGCAACGTGAAATTTTGGTGCCAGAACGCGAAGATGAATTTTAAAAATAAGAAAACGTTTGAGGATAGTATGAAGAAAACAGTTATTTTTGCCCCACTTTTGATTATGGCATCGTTGATGACAGTACCGTCTGCTGCGCAGGATAATTCTGGTGATCAAAATCAAACCATAAAAGGTGCAGAAGAGAAATCATTGCCTGCATTGGAAGAAGCATTTGTCGAAGAAACGCCAGTATTTGCCGCATTCCAAAAAATTCAAAGTTATATGAATAGAGTGAATAGCTTACAGGCTAATTTTACGCAGCGTTCCCCAGGCGGTCTGACCTCAAAAGGCAAATTATTTATGGAGCGGCCAGGGCGCATTCGTTTTGATTATTCCGATGAAACGCCAATTCTTGTGGTTAGTGATGGGAAAATCCTTAATTTGGTCGATGAAGAAATCGAGCAGGTGACCAAATGGCCGGTTGAAGATACTCCATTGAGGGTTTTGCTTGGTAATTCGGTGGATCTGGCTGCGTACGGCGCTCGGGTTGAAGTCGAGCCGGGTGGTATCAAGAATATTATTGCCCTCCATGCAACCGATGAGCGCCGCCCTGAAATTGGGGAAATTACCATCTATTTCCGGGATCAGCAAAGTGAAGGACTGGACCTGATCAGTTGGGTTGTCAACGATGCGCAAGGCGAAACAACTGTTGTTGAGCTTTTTGACACTGAAACTAACCTGAAGTTAGCGGGTTCGCTATGGACGTTTGAAGACCCACGGGGGCTTGCGAAACGCAGACGCGGTGTTCGCTAATACAGATAGCGTCTTTCGACTTTATTTCGGCCGCTTTTCTGCCTATATCTGATCCATATTTGCTCGCTTAACCAAGAAGAGTTGTCTTATGGAATTAGATAATGATGAAAATAATCAATCCCCCTCTCAGGATGTGGATATTGATGAAATTCTTGCGGACGATATTTTGGATGAATATCCCTCGCTTAAGTCTGTTGCACCCTTTTTAGCACTTGCCAGTGATGTGCCTTGGTTCAGTACATTGGGCGAGGACCCTCATCGTTCATTAGTGGTAACCGCTCGTGACTATGTCGAAACGCTTGGTTTTCCTGAAGCTGAGCCGGGGTTCCTCGGTGACTGGGAAGAGGCCGCAGAGGCCGCTGAAAGCCTTGATATTAATAGCCCTGCTTGGGAAGCAGAAGAGCAACTCAGGGCTGCCCTCACCAGTGATGTTTTATCAATCATTGATGAAAACACGCTTGAAATGGTTATGGCGCATGTATCAGGCACCGTGGGCACTGCGATTGGAGAAGCTGCTGTAGAAGCGTCGACGCACTTTGGTATTCATGATGAAGGGTTTGTGAATGCTGTTACGGGTGCCGCTATTCAGGCCTGCTATCATGCTGTTCTGGTTGGAATGGCCGCGGAAGAAAATAGCCATCCATTTGCCATCAGGTTTCAACTCTTTGAGCAAGGCCGTCTGCCCATTGGGGTTATTGGCAACAGTTTCCTGATCTACTAAATATTATATCAAACAAGTTTTGCACTTACCCATATTGAAAGAGACTTTATGCGCCTTATTACCTGGAATATTAACTCAGTTCGTGCCCGCCTGAATATCGTTGAGCAACTTATCCAAGACTATAAGCCAGATATTTTGTGTTTGCAGGAAACGAAAGTGCAGGACCATATGTTTCCAACCCAGTTTTTTGAGGATATGGGGATGCCGCATATGGCTATTCGCGGTCAGAAAAGTCATCATGGTGTAGCGACATTATCGAAAGTGCCATTTGAAAGTCAGGACTATATTGATTGGTGTGAAATGGGTGATGCACGGCATATTTCAATAAAACTTGCAACGGGTCAGGTTATTCATAATTTTTATGTACCAGCAGGTGGGGACGAACCAAACCCTGATACCAATGATAAATTTGCCCACAAACTTAAATTTATCGAAGAGATGACAGCTTGGTCGAAGACAATAAAAGATCCAAGTATCCTTGTTGGGGATTTAAACATCGCCCCGTATGAAGAAGATGTTTGGAACCATAAGCAGCTCCTCAAAGTTGTCTCGCATACTCCTGTTGAAACGGATGCGATGCTCGAACTGATGAAAGCCCATGATTGGGTTGATGTTATGCGTGAATTTACCCCTTTACCGGAACGACTATATAGTTGGTGGTCATACCGAGCTCGTGATTGGTCAAAAGCGGATAAAGGGCGGCGGCTTGATCATGTCTGGACCAGCCCGTCGCTGAAAGCGAATACAGTAAAAATGGAAGTGATCAGGCAAGCTCGTGGCTGGGAGAAGCCATCGGATCATGCACCGGTTTTGGTGGATTTTGACATTTAAAAGAAAACCCGCCTATTAGGCGGGTTTTTATTACTACTATCTGAAACGTTTATTTGTTCAGACCTTGAAGACTGTAGCCACCGGGCTCTGTCACGAGTAAGCGCGCCATCCCAGGTTCAGGCTCAATTTTCTGACGTAGGCGGTAAACGTGGGTTTCAAGCGTGTGTGTTGTAACACCGGAATTATAACCCCAAACTTCCGCCAGTAGTTCCTCGCGGCCAACAGCCTTTCCGCCAGCACGGTAAAGATATTTCAAAATTGCGGTTTCTTTCTCTGTCAGGCGAATTTTCTTGCCGGTTTCGCGCTCGTCTAGAATTTTTCCAGATGGACGGAACTGATATGGGCCAATGTCAAAGACTGCGTCTTCGCTTTGTTCATATTGGCGGAAATGTGCGCGTATTCTCGCAAGTAAGACAGTGAAGCTAAATGGTTTTGTAACATAGTCATTTGCACCAGAATCCAAACCAAGAACCGTATCTGCGTCTGATTGCATGCCCGTAAGCATAATGATTGGAACAGACACGCCCATTTTGCGGATGCGCTTGCATAATTCCCGGCCATCCATATCTGGAAGACCAACATCAAGAATAATCATATCAACTTGATTATCAGACAGAAATGTCAGGGCACCAGAGGCATTTTCTTGCTCTGTTGTAGAAAACTCATCGCAAAGTGCCAATTGCTCCGCCAAAGTTTCACGAAGATCGTTGTCGTCATCTACGAGTAATAATTTACGTACAGCCATAAAAGCTCTCCGGTGGTTATATTAAATTAGTTCTGTCATTACGGCAGTGTTAGCGCCTATATAGGAAAAGTCTGCCTAAATTACCATAAATCAGTTTCACATTTGTTTGATACTTTAGTGAGCCTATGACAAAACACAAGCGATAGCATTTATTATAAGTAACTATTATACGGTTTATTATGCACCATAAAGCACAAATCTCTTTATCAATCGAGCGCGCTGCAGACGACCTTAGACGTGGTTATCCTGTTATTTTAACTACAGGTCATGATGATCAGGCAAGAAAATATGCTATTATGCCGCTTGAGCTGGTGAATGAAACCTCTCTCAATGCCTTTGATACTAGTTTTAACAACAGTTTTTTACTGATAACTGACAACCGTGCTGCGACAATAAAGGTTGCACACAAAGGCTCCGAGGCTGTTCGTTTGACGCGAAGTAAGTGGTTGTCGTCTGGTGATCTGATTGCACTTGCTGATCCCTCGGCGGATTTATCCAGCCCACTTAAGGGGCCGTTTTCCAGATTAGACAGTTTAGACCCTGACATGGATAAAGCAGCGATTAAATTGGTCAAGTTTGCTCGTTTATTACCGGCTTTATTAGTTGCTGAGTGTCTTGATACCGAGGTTGGGTTTTCGATCACTTTAAATACGTATGATATATTGAACACCGATATTGGTGACAGTTCAAAACTTATGCAGGTAGCGGCAGCTAATATTCCGCTGGAAGGTGCCGCCAAAACAAAGTTTGTTGCTTTTCGCCCTGTTGCTGGTGGTTTGGAGCATATCGCTATCATTATTGGTGATTTTGATCGAAACAGTTCGGTTTTAATGCGTATTCACAGCGAGTGCTTTACTGGTGACCTTCTGGGGTCTTTGAAGTGCGATTGCGGTGACCAGTTGAAGGGGGCGATAAAAGCAATTGATCAAGCTGGCGGTGGGATTGTTCTGTATCTGGCGCAGGAGGGGCGCGGGATTGGCCTTATTTCCAAATTGAAGGCCTATAGCCTACAAGATCAAGGTTACGATACTGTCGATGCTAACACCCGATTAGGTTTTGATGTTGATGAGCGAGTATACGCACCCGCTGCTGAAATGCTTAGAGCGCTTCATGTTAAAACTGTTCGACTGATGACCAATAACCCAAACAAAATAGAAGCCTTAGAGCGATTTGGTATAGAGGTATCCGAGCGGGTTGCGCACAAATTCCCAACCAATCCCCACAACCATCAGTATCTTGAAATTAAGAAGTCCCGAACGGGTCACTTGCTATGACAATACGGTGGATCGTCCAGCAATCAGCAAATCAGCAATCTATCGGTAGGTTTAAAGGACCAAACTTTGATGCTAGATGTGCTCTGGGTCGTGAAGGAATTGCAACGCAGCAAGATATGGTAGAGGGAGACTTTAAAACTCCGTTAGGGGTGTATCCCATTCGCCAAATATTTTATCGGCCGGATAAAATTGCTGTACCGAAAACCCAGATAAACGTTTCAGAAACCTCCAAGGCCTGTGGTTGGTGCGATGACCCGAACCACGTAGACTATAATCGTTATATTCGCTTGCCTTTTGGCGCATCACACGAGGTGCTATGGCGCGGTGATAACATATATGACCTTATTATCGTTATTGGACATAATGATGATCCAGTTATTCCCTGGAAGGGTAGTGCGGTTTTCATTCATGTTGCTCGCGATGATTATTCACCTACCGCAGGGTGTGTCGCGCTAAACTTAAATGATTTAAGCCAGCTTGTTGAGCTTTTGTCGCCTGGAGATGAGGTCGAAATTCTTCCGGCCCAGGCTTGAGCGTTGATAAACCCTTAGTTTTCTCTTGCTCCGAAAATCGCGGTGCCAACACGGATATCTGTTGCTCCCATCGAGGCGGCAAGAGCGTAATCGTTACTCATTCCCATCGAAAGCTTTGGAAGATCGTATCGTTTGGCTAGTTTTTTCAATAACGCAAAATGAAGCGAAGGATCATCTTCAACTGGAGGAATACACATTAACCCAACAATATTTAACCCTAGGTCCTTGCTCTCGTTTATCAGGGTTTCGAGGCCACTTAACAAGCACCCCCCTTTTTGCGGTTCGTCTCCCGTATTTACCTGAATAAAGAGCTGAATAGGTTTGTTTTGTTTTTCTATTTCTTTCGCAAGGGTCCGAGCGAGCTTGATCCTGTCCAGGGTTTGAATGCAATCGAATAGTTGAACAGCGTCTTTTGCTTTATTTGTTTGCAAACTACCGATTAAATGAAGTTCCAGATCATCATAATGTTTTCGGTTTTCACCCCAATGTTCAAACGCCTCTTGAACTTTGTTTTCACCAAAAACCCTCTGGCCTGCCTTTAGGGCCAAATCAATTTTCTCTTGTGGTTGACGTTTTGATACCGCAATAAGGTTGGGCGCTGTGTTGCCGGTACCTGTGTGCTTGCACATTGCTGCAATGGAGGCTTTGATATCGGTAATATTGGTGGAGATATCAGTCATAATGGTTCCTGTTTTTAAAACGGTATCAGGGCTTCGTATGTGCCAAGAATAGCACCAGGTCAAGGGTCAGTATGCAGACTAGCACGGCAATCTTGAATAGATTGAAACGAAAAGCAAATGTAGAAACGCTGGTATTTATGACGGATCAGGGCCGCGTAAGTGACCTTGAGCGTGTCCTCTATTCATTACCGGAAGGGTCTATTGTAATTTTACGTGATTATGAATGCCCTGACCGAGATGTGTTAGCCGCGAATATGTGCTCGATTTGTCGAAAACGTGGATTATATTTTTTGGTCGCTGGCGATTTTACCCTCGCACAAAAAGTGAAAGCTGACGGCGTCCATGTACCAGAATATATGCTTTTTGACTATCGAACTGCCCGCCAGTTCAAAGGCGTTTCAATGGTAACGGCTGCGTGCCATAGTCAAAAAGCATTAACCCGCGCGGCAAGTCTTGGAGTGAGTGCAGCTTTTGTTTCACCCGTCTTTGCGACAAACTCCCACAAAGGTGCCAGGCCAATGGGTATCCATGCGTTTTCCCGGTTGATTGCAAAGACGCGTATACCAATAATTGCACTTGGCGGTATTTCGTTTGGGACTGTTGGGCGTTTAAAATCGATCAATATTGCAGGAATAGCGGCAATTGACGGTATTGTACGACCCGCACTGGGTATTAAACAATAATAAGGCTGTTATGCTTTAGAATTTTAAACGACCGCCAAGGAAGAAGGTTTGTGCGCTTCCAAAGTCGGATTGACTTAAATAGCTGTTACGCTGGTCATAGTAGCGAATACCACCAAGAAGACCAAATCGACGACTGAGCTCAAACGAAGCACCGAGTTCAACGGATACGAAGTTACGAACTTCGTTGTTGATACCTTGTAAATCAGTACCTTCTTTGTATTCACTAAGTGAAAGCTTTGCAGTCCAGCGACTTCCTGTGTAGGAGAAACCAACTCCGAAACCTTCTGTGCCACCATTCCAAAGACTTTCTTCCCTGATGACTGAGGCGTTTAGATTAAAGCCGGAATACCCGACAGACAGGCCTACATTGTACGACCTATCAGCAAATGGATCACTTAAGTCGTAATTGTTGCCATTTAATTGTGGGTTCGTGCCTGAAAGGGTATATGCGCTTTCTATAGCAACTTCTAAGCCACGTTCGCCCTCTTCCTCATTGCTGCCAAACGACAGGCCAATACGGGACGAACCATCAAATATGGTCGACGCGTTACCTCGTATAGCGTTGCTTGGTGCCAATAATGAAGAAAACCCCGGTCTGTGAGAGGCGCTTTGTGAGTTGATAGTAGAAATTGATGATTTGTCCTGCAAATACAGGAAGCCTTCATCTTTTTTCTCTTCGCTGCTGCGAAGGCTAAGTTCTAGGCTATCAATGATAGGGTCTTTGGAGGCGGTTACAGGTTTTGGTGCAGCTTTGATTTCCGCAATCATTTTGTCTAGTTTTTTTAGAGCCGCCTGATCTTGTTCAGACTCGTTACGTTTCTCATCATCATCAAAGGCATGGATTTCCATACTATTTACTGATAATGCGCAGATAAAAGCGTAAATGCTAACTTTCCACGAACGTTTCATGACAAACTCTGTATACTAAATTAGGTAACCTCAAATGTATTTTAGTGCGATTGCTTGTAATAATACAATACTGAGTCTTTAAAATTCTTTAATTGTGTCTCAATAGTCACGATTTAAGCGTTTTCTGGCTGGTCATTAGCCGATCTGGCGTCTATAAACCAAACAAAGTCGTTTTTTCGTCAGATTTATATGGTGAAAAAACGAGTAACGAAAACGACTCAACGGAATTTATTATGACGCGTTTTACCCGGCCATTATTTGTGGTTATGCTTAGTATGTCGCTTGGTGCATGTAGTATTTTTGGTGGTGGCGACAGCGGCGTTGCCCCTAGAACAACAGCAATTGGTGTGAATGGGTATTTATGGCAAGCCACACTAGATACTCTCTCGTTTATGCCTATTGATCAGGCAGAGCCCGCTGGTGGTGTTATTCTGACGGATTGGCAACTGACACCAGATGTTGATAACGAACGAGTTAAGGTGGCCGTAAGGTTTTTATCTGAAACCCTTAGATCAGACGGTATCAAGGTTACTGTTATCCGCCAGCAGCGAAATGGTACTGATTGGATTACTGTCCCCGTTCAGGCGTCTACGGTTCTACAAATTGAAGAAGCTATTCTTTCGCGTGCACGTGCAATTAGGTCGGGCGAAGAAAGATAATTTTATTCAATCGTGTTTCTGTAAAACATGATCGAGATGAAATTAAATACCAATAATTTGTGCTAAATACAGGGGGCCGCATATATGTGTGCCCTCTAGATAGTTTAAGAGAAAAAAATGTCACGTTATAATGCCAAAATTACCGAGACAAAATGGCAAAAAAGATGGCAAGAAGCCGCCACTTTCAGAACGAATACTCAATCCGAAAAACCTAAATATTATGTATTGGAAATGTTTCCATACCCGTCTGGGCGCATCCATATGGGGCACGTTCGAAATTACACATTAGGTGATGTCGTAGCACGTTTTCGCCGGGCAAATGGATACGAAGTTCTGCACCCAATGGGGTGGGACGCTTTCGGAATGCCTGCCGAAAATGCGGCGATGGAACACAAGGTTCACCCTGCTGATTGGACGTATGACAATATTGCGAATATGCGCGGTCAGTTACAGCAAGTTGGTTTTGCGATTGATTGGGAACGAGAATTTGCAACGTGTGACGCTGAATATTACGGCAAAGAACAGCAAATCTTTATTGATTTCTATAATGCTGGACTAATTTACCGAAAAGAATCCTGGGTAAATTGGGACCCTGTGGATCATACGGTTCTGGCTAATGAACAGGTTATCGACGGTAAAGGCTGGCGCTCGGGCGCGCTTGTGGAGCGACGCAAGCTTTCACAGTGGTTTTTGAAAATCACTGATTTTGCCGATGAGCTTTTGGAAGGGCTAGGAACGCTTGATCGTTGGCCTGAAAAAGTACGGTTGATGCAGGAAAACTGGATAGGGCGATCAGAAGGCCTCAAGTTTGATTTCAATATTGCTGATCGGGGCGAAAAACTAACTGTATACACAACTCGCCCGGATACCATTTTTGGCGCTAGTTTCTGTGCGATTGCGGCAGATCATCCCCTTTCATTGAAACTGGCAGAAGATAATGCTGACCTAACGAAGTTTATTGAGGAATGCCGTAAGACCGGTACTAGTCAGGAAGCGATTGAAAAAGCAGAGAAGAAAGGGTTTGCAACAGGCCTTTATGTAGAGCATCCGTTTGATCCAAGTTGGAAGCTTCCGGTATATGTGGCAAACTTTGTGTTGATGGATTACGGAACAGGCGCTGTTTTTGGTTGTCCAGCACATGATCAGCGAGACCTTGATTTTGCGCGGAAATATAACCTTTCCGTTCAAGCGGTTGTTGTCCCTGAAGGCGAAGATGCGGCTAGCTTTGCTGTTGCGGATGAGGCCTATACAGGGCCGGGTTTGATCGCCAATTCTCAGATGCTTGATGGCATGACTGTAGAGGATGCTAAAACGGCTGTTATAGACCGTGCTGAGGCAGAAGGTTGGGGGGAACGCACTGTCAATTTCCGCCTGCGCGATTGGGGTGTTTCGCGCCAACGTTATTGGGGAACACCGATCCCGTTCGTGCACTGCGATGATTGCGGTGTGGTACCCGTTCCTGGTGAAGAGTTGCCAATTAAATTGCCGGAAGATGTATCGTTTGATACGCCCGGTAATCCATTGGAGCATCACCCAACATGGAAAAACACAACGTGCCCTAAATGCGGTAAGGCGGCGACGCGCGAAACTGACACAATGGATACATTTGTTGATTCGTCATGGTATTTCTTACGGTTTATCACACCTGATGAAGGCGCGCCTTTCGATGGCAATACAGTGAATGAATGGATGCCGGTAAATCAGTATATTGGTGGTGTAGAGCACGCAATTCTACATTTGCTTTATGCACGTTTCTTTACTCGAGCCTTGAATAAAATCGGCAAAACAACAGTAACCGAGCCATTTGAAGGCCTGTTTACGCAAGGTATGGTTAACCACATGACCTACCGTGATAGCGAAAATCAATGGGTATTCCCGGAATTGATCAGAACGCGCGACGACGGTACCATGTACCGCAATGACAACGGTCTTGAAGTCACAGAAGGCCGTATTGAAAAAATGTCGAAATCCAAGAAAAATGTTGTCGACCCTGACGACATTATCGATCAGTACGGTGCCGATACTGCGCGCTGGTTTGTGCTTTCTGATAGCCCGCCAGAACGTGATTTATTGTGGACGGAATCGGGCATTGAAGGCGCCTGGCGTTTCACGCAGCGTGTGAACCGGTTGGTTCTGGAGGCGATAGGTTCGGTTGCACCTATTGGTACTCCGATTCCCACTGAGGTCAGTGATAGTGCAATGGCACTTCGGAAAACTGTTCATAAAACTATTAAGGCAGTTACGGCTGATATCGAAGCACTGCATTTCAATAAGGCAGTTGCGCGCCTTTATGAATATGCAAATGCTGTTGGCGGAAAGCTGGATGGTGCGGGTGCAGCGGAAGTTAAACGTGAAGCGCTTGAAACCCTTGTTCTTTTGATTGGCCCCATGATGCCTCATTTGGCAGAGGAATTATGGTCAGAGCTTGGCTTTGAAACACTCGTTGCAGATACGCCTTGGCCACAATTTGATGAAAGTCTGACCGTCGATAACACTGTGAAATTGGCTGTTCAGGTTAATGGTAAAGTTCGTGACACAATAGAGGTCGCGAAAGATATGCCTAAGGATGAAATTGAAAAAATTGCCCTTGCGAACGAGAAGGTAATCAAATTTATGGAAGGTAAAACGATCCGTAAGGTCATCGTTGTGCCTGGGCGAATTGTAAATATTGTTGTAGGATAAAATATGAGATACTTAGCGCTAATATTGAGCTTGTGTTTTTTGTCAGCTTGTGGATTTACACCGCTGTATCAAACAGCCAATAACGGCGCTAACGTATCGAATGAATTGTCCTTCATTGATGTCGCGCCTATCCCTGACAGATTAGGTCAGGTTATGCGAAACCATCTGCTTACTACGTTTAATGTCGGGGCAAATTCAAAATATGAGCTTAGGATTACACTTAATCAGGAAAGCCTTGGTTATGGAACCCGGCCTGATGCTGCTGCTACCCAGGAACAGTTGACGGTTACCGCTGAGATCAAGCTCATTGATCCGTCAACAGAGAGCGTTTTATATAGCGATAACTTGTTTGCACGCACGTCATTTGATCTGGTTTTATCAGACTTTTCAAATGTTGTGCAGCGTGAAGACAGTGCCGAACGCTTGGCGATAGAAATTGGTGAACGTATCCACAAACGCCTTGCGTTATACTTCAAAAATACTGTTGAACAACCCGGTAGCATAACCGAGTAGTTGAATATGGTAAAGGTTCCCCCTCGCGATATTGCACGCCATCTTAAAGCCTTACCTGACGGGATTAGAGCTGTTTTGGTCTATGGCCGTGATGATGGTTTGGTACGCGAGCGATCGGAAGCAATAGGCAAACAGATTGTCGAAGATTTGTCTGACCCGTTTCAGGTTGCAAGACCATCAACAGAAGATTTGAAGCAGATGCCTTCAACTCTTCTTGATGAAGCCAACGCGATTTCGATGATGGGCGGGCGACGATTAGTTCGATATGACGGTGCTGGTGCTGAAGCCGCTGAACCCGTTAAACTGTTACTGGACGCTGAAACCGTTGATGGGCTTGTTGTCATAACGTCAGGGGACCTCAAGCCATCGTCTGCTCTTAGAAAAGCGGCAGAAGCCTCGAAGGTTGCGCTTGCCATTGCGTGTTATGAAGATAATGCACGTGATTTGATGGGATTAATCCAGAGTGTCCTTTCCGAAGCTTCCCTATCCGCTAGCCAGGATGCGGTTCATTATCTTGCAGACAATCTTGGCGGCGACCGAATGGTGTCACGGGGTGAGTTGGAAAAGCTTGTTCTTTATAAAGGGCCAGGTGGTGGCCAGGTAACGCTTGAAGATGCAAAGGCCTGTGTTGGTGATACAGCGGCAATTGGCCTCAATCAAATTGCTGAAGCTGTTACAGCGGGAAATATGACGGCTTTGGAACGATTGCTTGAGCGTGCCTGGACTGCTGGTGAAAATTCTATTGCAATTTTACGTACCCTACAAAATCGCCTCATGCGCTTTCATTTGGCACGTGGATATGTCGATCAAGGTATGTCGCCTGCGGACGCTATTGGGAAACTTCGGCCGCCGGTTTTCTTTGGCGAAAAGGACAGGTTTCAAATCGAAGTATCCAGGTGGTCGGCAAAAAAAATTGAACAGGCACTCTCCATATTAATGGAAGCGGAATTAGACTGCAAAACAACGGGAAACCCTGCAGACGTAATTTGTGCCCGTACTTTATTAAGGCTGGCAAAAGCAGCAAAATAAATTTCGGTTTATCAATTTACCTAAGTAGATAATAAAAAAGCCAGCTTATGAAATAAGCTGGCTTTCAGAAATATTGACGATAAATCCTAGTTCAGGTTAATCGGCGCTGGTGCGTCACCATCTGCAGCTGGAGCAGCTTCACCGCCAGCGTTCTGCGCTTCTTGAGCAAGTTGTGCGCGATATAGTGCGTCAAAGTTAATAGGCTCAAGAAGGAGTGGTGGGAAACCACCATCGCGTGACGCATCAGCAATGATACGGCGCGCAAATGGGAACATAAGCATTGGTGCCTGTACCAGTAAGAAGCCGCGAAGTGCATCTTGTGGAACATTGCGGATACCAAAGAGCGCGCCGTAAGAAAGTTCAACAACAAATGCTACTGTACCTTCACCGCCCTCTTCAGCTGCTGGTGTAGTTGCCTTAGCTGAGATTTTGAGATCTACTTCGTAAACTTCTTCGTTCATTTGGCGAACACCTACATTCACATTCACATCGATCGCCGGTGCATTGCCTGCTTGGTTTTGTAGGCTTGCTGGTGCATTCGGGTTCTCAAATGACAAGTCTTTGATATATTGTGCAAGAACACCAGCTTGAGGTGCTTCAGCGCCTTCCGGAGCGGGACCGCCTACAGGTGTTTGGTTGTTTTGGAAATCATTCTCAGCCATGTTTTCACTCTTGATCTAATAAAAATTCTAATAGTTTAATTTTTGTCGTTGCTGGTTGTTCGCAAAATATATCCAGTCACGGCAAACTTGGGCAAAGCGCTAGCATGGTTTGCCCTTCTGGACAACAGCAAATGCAGCTTATTTAAAGGGATTAGGCGATAAAACCTTCATGGCCGGGTTATTTCTGCTCGATGTTATCTTTATCTTGCGTGTTTTCATGCTCGGAATATTCGCCTTCAATGATGATATTGTCATTGTATGGTTTTGTATTTGAATAGCTATTCTGGCCTTGTTGGCTTCGGTGAATAACCATATTGAGGAGGCCCAGTTTAGCGATGCCAAGGCGAATATGTGGGACCAATAATATTCCACCGATAGCATCTGTTATGAAGCCCGGAATAAACAGAAAAACCCCTGCTACCATGAGGAAAAAGCCGTGGATCAGGTTTTCGCCGATTTCTTCACCCTGAAGGGCGGTGGATTGCATCTTTGAAAAAATCTGTAAGCCTTGCAATCGAACCAGATACATTCCGGCGCCAGCCGTTAGCAAACATAGCATAATTGTTTGCAGCCCACCGATTGAACTCCCAACGTCGATTAACACAGATAACTCTAGAAGCGGAAAAGCTGCTAAAATAAATAATATGATCCATACCATTGCTTGTTCTTTCTGTTAAATCGTCCTATTTATTAAGGGATCAATCCATCCGGCTTCAATAGGCCGTATGAAAGAAATATAAAATACCGCACAAATAATAAGAGATATCATGGCGATTATAGACATTATCATTATAGCAGCACTTGGGGCATTTATCTTTTTGCGTTTGCGTTCAGAGCTTGGAAACAAGTCAGGCACAGAGCATTTACCGCCCGCAGCGAACAGACAGCGCCAAAATGAAGGGCGTGATGTTGATCCTTATGGGCGACCAATGGACACGCAACAAGATGATGATAGTGTTGTCGAGCTTGAGGGTGACCCGGCCCTGCGCAGAGTATTCCAAGATATCAGGCGTGCTGATAGATCGTTTAATGTTCCTCAGTTTTTGAGCGGTGCAGAAGGCGCGTACAGAATGATTTTAGAGGCTTTCTGGTCCGGTGACAGTGCAACCTTAAAGGAATTTTTATCTGAAGATATCAGCGGTCAGTTTATTGGGGCTATTGATGCACGTGCGGATGCTGGTCATACGCTCGATAACCGGTTGCTTGATATTGAGAATGCAAAGGTCATTGAAGGCCGCTTGGATAATAAATCTGCCGAACTGACCGTGCAGTTTACCTCTGAAATTTTGGCCGTTACCCGGGATAGTGACGGGCGTGTTATCGAAGGGGATGCGTCTGACGCCGTTACCGTTAATGATCAATGGACGTTTGCACGTGATGTAAGTTCACGCGATCCTAAATGGATACTTGTCGCGACGCGCGCAGGATAATTCCAGTTTACTAAGGCTTTGAATAACCCATGAGACAGATATTTGGCTATATTGGTGCTGCTCTGGCTCTTATTCTGGTTGTTATAATTGCCTTATATTACCTTTCGCCCAAGCAAACGAAAGCGCTGACATTCGACCGCGTTGATTTCGCTGAACTACCTGGTTGGGTAGACAGTCAGGATATTAACGGTGGATTTAAGGCTTTTTTGAAAACCTGTGATAGCCTGCTTAAAAAAGCAGACGGTGCTCGCTTACAGGGGGCGCAAATTGGAGGTACTGCCGCTGATTGGAAACCTGTTTGCAACGCCGCTAACGCAATCAATCGTCTAAGTATGGTTGAGGTTCGCACATTTTACGAGGCGAATTTCAAAGCGTTTGAAGTTTCGTTGAATGGGAACCACGAAGGGTTGTTTACCGGGTATTTTGAACCGCTCCTGAAGGGTAGTTTTAAGAAGTCTGATAGGTTTCAGCACGCCATATATAGTTTGCCCAAGGACCTGGTTAGTGTGGACCTTGGACGTTTCAGGCCTGATTTAAAAGGCGAGAGAATAGCAGGTAAGATCCAGAATAATCGCCTTATTCCGTATGAAGACAGGGCTGCTATCGATACGGGTGCCTTGGAACAGAAAGCGGATGTGCTTCTGTGGGTCGATAGTCCGATTGATGTTTTTTTTCTTCATATTCAGGGGTCTGGCCGGGTAGAAATGCCGGATGGTACCTTACAAGGCGTGGGTTATGCAGGGCAAAATGGCCATGTTTACCGTGCGATCGGACGCGATCTGATTGATATGGGGGAAATAGAGCGCGAAAACATATCTATGCAGTCGATTAGATCGTGGTTAGAAAAAAATACTGATAGTGCCCAAGCTTTGATGCAAAAAAATCGCTCGTATATTTTCTTTAGATTGCTTGATGGTACCGATGGGCCTTTTGGGTCGGCGGGCGTTGGTTTAACAGCAGGCCATTCGCTGGCCATTGACCTTCGTCACCTGCCGATGCATGCGCCGGTTTGGCTCAGCGCTAGTTATCCAGCAGCAAACGGCAATCAAAATGTACAAATGGACCGACTGATGGTCGCGCAAGATACGGGCGGTGCGATCAGAGGTGAAATTCGCGGTGATGTCTTTTGGGGGTTTGGTGATGAAGCAGCAGCAATTGCAGGGAAAATGCAAAATACAGGTCGATATTGGATATTGCTGCCTAATCTGCTCGCAGATAAATTAATTGCAGCAAAATAATGCCGAACGACTTTGCAAAAAAAGGAAAAAATAGTTTATCCGATCAGGATCAACAGCTTTGGGATGAAGTAAAGAAAACTGTAAAACCCCTTAAGAAGGTAGCTTCTTCCGCTGGCAAGCCTGCTATCAAGCCGCGCCGGATGATCGCGCGCAAGGAAGAGGCGAGGGAAATTCCAGCCGAATGGTATTTGGGTCAAAGCCCGACACCAGACTCCAGAATTGACCGCAAAACGAAAAGGCGAATTGCAAGCGGTATTAAGGATGTGGATCGATCTATTGATCTTCATGGGATGACCCAAGACCAGGCCTATCGAATTTTAAAGAATGCAGTAGAGGGTGGTATCAGGCGCGGGGATAAAACATTGTTGGTGGTAACGGGGAAAGGCGGTAGGCGCTTTTCGCAGCTAGATAATGATACGCCTGTTGCCTATCGAACACGTGAACAATTTGATCAGCATGGCGGGGTTTTAAAGCGATTGGTGCCTGTTTGGCTGCAATCCTCTGAAATCCGGCCTTTTATTGAAAGCTTCGATAGTGCGGCAAAGGAACATGGCGGTGAAGGGGCATTATATATACTGTTACGCAAGAAATTGCCGACCCAACGGAAACCCTAATATTGATAAATTATTTAGAGAACTGGAATGACACCCTTCGGTGAAAAACTAAGGACTTTACGGGCAAAAAAAGGTGTTAGCCAGGCCCAAATGGCAGCAGACCTAGACGTAAGCCCCGCATATTTATCTGCGCTCGAGCATGGGAAGCGAGGCAGCCCGTCATGGCCTCTGCTACAAAAAATTATTCAGTATTTTGGCCTGGTTTGGGATGATGCAGAAGAATTAAAAGAAGTTGCTGAGTTTTCCAAGCCAAAGGTGACAATTGATACATCCGGATTAAATCCAAAAGCCACCCATGCGGCTAATCTTTTGGCTGCAAGGGTTGGAAGGCTTGATGATCGTGCGTTGGATCAATTACTGGCCTTGTTGGGAAATCGTCCTTCCAGGGGTCAATGATCAGCTTAAGACGTTATTGTTGTTTTAGATAAGCTTTCAAGTTCCTACTGAAATCACAAAATGTTTTTGTTTTGTTCTCTTTTTTGCTGGACTCTTACCCGTAATTGAGCATACTTATCCACGTCTTGGTTGCATAATATATGTTTGACGTTGGTTGCGCATGACCTGCACATATTGGGGGACCATAATTGATAGCAACAGTTAAAACAGTGGCGTTTGAAGGGATTGACGCAAGGCCCGTTGAGGTTCAGGTTCAGATTTCAAGCGGCCTTCCAGCCTTTACGATTGTTGGCTTGCCAGACAAAGCTGTAACGGAGGCGCGTGAACGTGTGCGTTCTGCGCTTTCTGCTCTTGGGCTTGGTTTGCCCGCCGAACGGATCACTGTTAACCTTTCCCCGGCCAGCATGCCTAAAAATGGAAGTCACCTAGATCTATCTATAGCGTTGGCGATTTTAACAGCAATGCAAGTTTTGCCAGCTGATACATTATCTAACTATTATGTGATGGGTGAGCTGGGTCTGGATGGTTCAGTTCGTGCCGTTAATGGTGTTTTGCCTGCAGCTGTGTTTGCTAACAGCGAAGCATGCGGCCTTGTATGCCCCTATGAATGCGGTGGGGAGGCTGCATGGGCTGGTAATAGTGATATTCTGGCCCCCAAAAGTCTGTTGGCGTTAATCAATCACTTCAAAGGTAGCCAGGTTTTGTCTACCCCCAGTATTTCAAAGGCATGTGCCCCAGCCTCTTATGCTGACTTTCGTGATATTAAGGGGCAGGAGGGGGCCAAGCGAATCCTTGAAATTGCTGCCGCTGGTGGTCACAATGTTCTTATGTCCGGGCCTCCTGGGTCTGGAAAGTCGATGTTGGCATCAAGGTTTCCGTCCATCCTACCACCAATGTCTGCGATGGAAGCGTTAGAGACAAGTATGATTGCTTCTGTTGCTGGCCTGCTTGAAAATGGTGTTGTCAGTAAAGAGCGCCCTTTCCGTGATCCGCATCACAGTGCTAGCCTGCCCGCATTAATCGGTGGTGGTGCAAGGGCCTTACCGGGTGAAGTCTCGCTCGCAAATGGGGGTGTATTGTTCCTCGATGAACTCCCTGAGTTCGCGAGAACAACATTGGAGGCCCTGCGTCAGCCCCTTGAAAGCGGAAAAGCGGTTATCGCGCGGGCACAGGCGCATATAAGTTATCCTGCACGATTTCAATTGGTTGCGGCGATGAACCCGTGCAAGTGTGGGTATCTAAGCGACGAAGGGCTTGCCTGTAATCGGGCACCAAAATGCGCAGTTGACTATCAATCAAAAATATCAGGACCTTTGTATGACAGGATGGACCTGCATGTGGAGGTGGCCGCGGTATCCCCAACCGAATTAACGTCACTACCAAACGGAGAAAGCTCAAATGAAATTGCTGCGCGTGTACAGAAGGCCAGAGACATTCAGCAAGATCGGTTTGAGCGATTGGCAGCAGATAGTGGAATATTGGTAAATGCCCATGCAGACGGTGAATTGTTAACGACAATTGCAAGCCCGGATGAAAAAGGTAAGGCCCTGTTGGAACGAGCTGTTGGGCAAATGCATTTATCGGCGCGCGGATATCACCGGGTTCTGCGTGTTGCACGAACGCTTGCTGATCTCGCTGGCGAGGAAGCAATTATGGTTCATCATATTGCAGAGGCTTTGTCCTACAGGCGTCCAAGTTTAATGACTGCTTATCAGAAAACTGCTTGATGGTTCTTTTAATCTTCTTTGGTTTTAATTAAAGGCCAAAAAAGTTGTTCAGGCCAATTTGATGTTGGCAGGTTTTCCACACCAAATTTTTTGGGATATTTGCGGGTTATTTTTGCGGTGCCAAAGAGCACATCCCAGAAAAACAACAGATTACCAAAGTTACCCTTATAGTTAGTGATGCCGTCATCAGCGTGTTTACCGTGATGGGCAGAGTGGGTAGACGGTGTTGATATTGTACGCTCTACAATCCACATCAACCAAGATAATTGAGGTATTTTATAGAGTGCGGCATCCCAGCGCCAGCTTGAGTGTGCACCAATGATGACTGTCATTTTTACGGCCACATATCCAGCGTATATCCAGCCGAGTCCCAGATAGATCAGAATTCCGGAAAACCATAAGGATGGCATAAGAAAATAATAAAAGACGTTATTTCGATATACCGTGCGGACACTTAAATATTCGCCGTTATGATGGGCGCGGTGCAAGTTATATAAAAATGGAAAAGTGTGGGAGGCCCGATGCCACCAATATTGCATCATGTCGTCAAATATGATCAGGAACATAATGCCCGCAATTACCGGATACCCGATCAAAGCATCTTTGGCATCAGGCAGGAAATATTCCATACCTATGTAGGCGAGATAGAGAATAAACGGTTGCGTTATACCGAGCAGGATTACTGTGCCGATAATTTCAACGTATCCATCTGATTTTACCTCACCTTCCTTATGCAAAAACCGATCAGTCACCACCTCTAAAAGCGCAAAGGATATAAAAACGAGGAATATAACCATTTGAGCTGACACGGTATGATCTCCACATGCTTTATCTGTTATCGGTTAATTAAGGCCAGTGTATAGATTTTGCTTATTTAAAATGTATAATGCTTTACATTTTAAATCTTTGCAGAGAAGTGTGATGCTATCAGCAGATGTCCTAAGCCTTTTTGAACGGTTTGCTATTGGTCGAACATATGGTGACCGCGAGCAAATTCAGGCACGCGGAGAACGAAAAGCCGGATTATCGATTGTAAGATCTGGGGCGGTGCGTGTTGGAAATTATGGTCGTGATGGCCAATATTTTTTAACGCGCCTGTTGGTGCCGGGCGATACGTTTGGTGAATTCACCCTCTTCGCGGATTTGCCCCGAACCCATAATGCTGAGGCATTTGGTGAAACTGTAGTTGATCAGATTCCTTTGTCTGATTTCAATATGATGGTGCAAGAATATCCCGAGATTAAAGATTATTTATTGTCGGCACTTGCGCAGAATCTTCATATTGCGCTTGAAACTCTAGATGATGTTCGCCGTCAACCCATTATCGTGCGGGTTGCCAAAGTTCTTCTAAGCTATGTACACAAACACAAAATTGATATGAATATTCCGATAACACAAACCATGATGTCTGAAACGCTGGGTGTATCAAGGCTTTCTGTTCATAATGCCTTGAAGGAATTTCAGAAGATGAACATTCTGGAACGTAAATACGGTGCAGTTTTCATCAAGGATTATGACGCCCTCGTTGAATGGATTGCTAATCATGAAGAATTGGCAAGTCTTTGAATATGGGGTGGGCAAGGGCTGAACATGTTTCCTGAATGGTTAGGTTTTATTGAACTGATCATGCTCCTGATAACGAGCTTTCTGGGGTCACTAATAACTGCGTCTATGGGGCTGGGGGGAGGCGTCTTATTGCTTGCTGTTCTGACGCAGTTCATACCTGCTGTTGCAGTTATTCCCGTACACGGCGTTGTGCAATTAGGGTCAAACATTGGCCGCGCTGGTTTGATGCGGCACTTTATAGATATCCGAATATGCCTTTATTTTCTGGTTGGAAGCGTGATCGGTGCTATTGCCGGCGGGCAAATTGCGTTCACATTAGAACCGGATTATTTGAGGCTTTTAATCGCTCTATTTATATTTTGGAGTATCTGGAGGCCAAACATTGTCATTGGCTATTCATCCAAATTAGTAATCTTTTTGGGTGGATTTGTATCAACCGTTTTGACCATGTTTGTTGGGGCAACCGGCCCTTTTGTAGCAACGCTACTCAGAACACAAAAATATGGCCGCGAACAACAAGTTGCAACAATGGCGGCCTGCATGGTGCTGCAGCATTTATTAAAGGTGATGGTGTTTGTTACACTCGGATTTGTTCTTACTGATTATATAGGGCTGATTACAGTGATGGTCGCCACTGGTTTTGTAGGGACATTGATTGGGAAAAGGTTATTACTGAAGGCAAATGAACGACAGTTTAATATTATACTGAATGTAATGCTGGTATTATTGGCGGGGCGGCTGTTATGGATAAGTACACTCAACCTCTTTGGTTAAGGGCTACTTACTATTCTGAACGCGAAGCTTTCTCTGTGAGGCCAGAAATTCCCTCCCGGCGTGCAAGTTCCTTGGCAACATCTTCAAGGTTCATGTCTTTTGATTTCAGAAGTACCATTAAGTGAAACAATAAATCTGCAGCTTCTTTTGCAAGCTCTTCATCATCACCTTTTGCTGTGGCCATAGCAGTTTCAACCGCTTCTTCACCAACTTTTTGTGCGATTTTATCTGAGCCTTTTTTATAAAGTCGTGCCACATAACTTATGTCAGGGTCCGCTGACTTACGTTCTTCTAGCAGGCTTTCAAGGGTGGTTAAAATATCAATATTGGACATTATAGTACCTCCCGCATGGGTACACCGTTTTTGACCATATGGTCTTTGGCTTCTTTGATCGTATATTCACCAAAGTGGAAAATAGAGGCAGCAAGAACAGCGGACGCTTCGCCGTCACGGATGCCTTCAACCAAGTGATCCAGAGTTCCGACACCACCGGACGCAATAACAGGAACATTCACTGCCCTGCTTACGGCCTTTGTAAGTGTGATATTAAACCCTTCACGGGTTCCGTCGCGGTCCATACTTGTCAGCAGAATTTCACCAGCCCCAAGTTCGGTTGCCTGCTTCGCATATTCAACGGCATCAAGGCCTGTCGGCTTGCGCCCACCGTGGGTGAAAACTTCCCATTTGCCCGGACTTACTTCTTTGGCGTCAACAGCAACAACAATACACTGTGATCCAAACTTTTCTGCCAGCTCCTTGATAACCTGCGGATTGTTTACTGCGGCAGTCATCAAAGATACTTTGTCTGCACCAGCGAGCAAAAGGTTACGAACATCCTCTTCACCGCGGACACCACCTCCAACCGTAAGCGGCATGAAGCAGGCCTCTGCTGTACGCTTGACCACATCGAGCAAAATACCCCTGCGCTCATGGCTTGCGGTAATATCCAGAAATGTAAGTTCATCTGCGCCGGCTGCGTCATAAACGCGAGCTTGCTCTACGGGGTCACCTGCGTCTTTGAGGTCAACAAAGTTAACACCCTTAACAACACGGCCATCCTTTACATCAAGGCAGGGTATAATGCGTGCTTTCAGCATTATTGATTACCTTTAGTAATATTAAGGGCTTCGATCAGGTCCATCCCGCCGTCATATATTGCACGGCCGGTAATTACGCCTTCAAGGTTTTTCATATCATATACCTTTTGAATATCTGATAAGTCCTTAACACCACCTGAGGCAATAACGGGTATGGTAACAGCGTCAGCCAGCTTTGATGATGCTTCTGCGTTTACGCCAGACAATGTGCCGTCGCGGTCAATATCTGTATGAATAATGGCAGCAACCCCGACGTCTTCGAATTTCTTAGCCAGTTCCTCAACTTCCATATCACTTGCCTCAGCCCAGCCCTCTACGGCCACCATGCCCTTGAGCGCGTCAATGCCCACAGCGATTTTACCAGGGAACAATTTGCAGGCTTCAATAACAAGCTTCGGGTCTTTAACTGCAAGTGTTCCCAGAATTAATCTTGAAATTCCAGCGTCTAACCAGTGTTCCATTGTTTTGATGTTTCGAATACCGCCGCCAAGCTGAACCGGAACATCAACGTTTGCGAGGATTGAGCGGACAGCATCACCGTTTACGGGTTCCCCAGCAAAGGCGCCGTTCAGGTCAACCAGGTGTAGCCATGTACATCCTGCTTTGACAAACTCCTGTGCCTGTGCTGCCGGATTGTCATTAAAAACGGTTGCTTCATTCATATCACCCTTAAACAGGCGGACACAGTTCCCGTCCTTAAGGTCGATAGCTGGATAAAGAGTAATCATGGTTTCCACTCCAAAAATGCCTTTAAGAACTTGAGGCCTACAGCTTGACTTTTTTCCGGGTGAAACTGTGTACCAATCATGTTGTCTCGCCCAATTATAGCGGTTAGTGTTTCACCATACTCTGTTGTGGCATAGAGCATC
This sequence comes from Kordiimonas sp. SCSIO 12610, assembly GCF_024398015.1. GTDB lineage: Bacteria > Pseudomonadota > Alphaproteobacteria > Sphingomonadales > Kordiimonadaceae > CANLMI01. Next base: position 130,313 of record NZ_CP073747.1, on the reverse strand, counting down.
GTATCGTCGTTCATTGCCATATGGTAGCTATGAACAAAATAAGCGTGATCACCATGCGCAAGGACACTGGCAACAGGGTGGGTTTTCGCTGTTTCGCTCACGTAAACTTCATTCCACCCCATGTGCGGAATTTTTAATGTATCTATTTTTGGCTCAATCGGTTTAACAGCACCATCAATCCATCCAAGGCCCGGATGGGTCCCAAATTCCTGGCCTTCGTTTGCCATGAGCTGCATGCCAACACAGACGCCTAAGAATGGTTTGCCGCGCTCAATGATTTGCTCTGATAGTGCATCCACCATACCGGGGAGGTTATACAAACCCCTGCGGCAATCGGCAAACGCACCAACACCCGGTAGAACAACCCTGTCTGCTTTCAAGACAACTTCTGGATCATTCGTAACAATAATATTTGCCGCAATATTATTATCACTGGCAGCGCGTGCGAGTGACTTTTCAGCAGACCTCAGGTTGCCGGAGCCATAATCAATGATGGCAACGGTTTCAGACATTCATTTTCTCCAAAAAACTAGAGGCTACCGCCAAGCGTACCTTTTGTTGATGGCACAGCATTGGCTTTGCGTGGGTCGATTTCACAGGCAGTGCGTAGGCTACGTGCAACAGCTTTGAAGCAGGATTCGATAATATGGTGATTGTTTTTGCCATATAGATTTTCCACATGCAGCGTAAACCCTGCGGCAAAGGCAAAGCCACGGAAAAACTCTTCGAAAAGTTCTGTATCGAACTCACCGATTTTATCGCGGGTGAAATCAACATTCCAGATAATGAAAGGGCGCCCGGAAATATCAATGGCTGCGCGGCTTAGGGTTTCATCCATTGGGATATACGCATTTGCGTAGCGGGTAATGCCCTTCAGGTCGCCGAGCGCTTTCTTCATGGCTGAACCAATCGCAATACCGCAATCTTCTGTGGTATGGTGGCCATCAATGTGCAAATCACCTTTGGCTTTGACTGTAAGGTCAATCAAAGAATGCCGGGAAAGTTGTTCAAGCATATGATCAAGGAAACCGATACCTGTCTCAACATTATAGATACCTGTTCCATCAATGTTTAGCTCAACAGAAATTTCTGTTTCATTGGTTTTGCGTTCAATTGATGCCGTGCGCATGAACATTCCTCCGCATTCGCATATCAAAAGCAAATTGCTTCTTGAAATGCCAAAATGATTTAATTTTGACCGCTACATAGCACTCAACACCCTGATTTGCCAGACTATCTATAAAAAAAGCTTTCACTATTATATGATGACAGAGCGGCAATCTATTTAGTGCTTCTTTCGTAAGCTGGTCTTGTATCAGGGTTGTGTTCGTCATATATGCAATCCTGATTAATGGATTATATAAAGGACATGACTGAATGACTCAGTTCAATGATAAGCTTCCTACATGGCATGCAACAACGATTTGTAGCGTTCGCAAGGACGGTAAAGTTGTTATTGCGGGTGATGGTCAGGTATCGGTCGGCGATACGGTGATGAAGGCAAATGCCCGCAAGGTCAGGCAATTAGCTGGCGGTGTGATCGCGGGCTTTGCTGGTGCAACCGCGGATGCATTTACGTTATTTGAGCGCCTTGAAGCAAAATTGGAGCGCCACCCAGGTCAGCTGGCGAGGGCGTGTGTTGAACTGGCGAAGGACTGGCGAACAGACAAGTATCTGCGGCAGCTTCAAGCGATGATGATCGTTGTTGATAAATCAACGAGTCTTGTGGTGACAGGTAACGGGGATGTCTTGGAACCTGAGCACGGTGTTGTTGCGATCGGTTCTGGCGGTAATTTTGCGCTTGCGGCAGCCCGCGCGCTCTACGATCAAGACCTGAGTGCAGAGGAAGTTGCACGCCGAGCAATGGCTATCGCGGCCGATATTTGTGTTTATACAAACGGCAATCTTATCGTTGAGACGCTTGATGCTGAAGATAATAAAGTCCAAGGCGGCAAAGAAGAAAGTCAGGAGTAAGTTAGTATGACAAGTTTTTCCCCGCGCGAGATTGTATCCGAACTGGATCGTTTTATTATTGGGCAGGCAGACGCAAAACGTGCTGTTGCGGTGGCGCTCAGAAATCGGTGGCGCAGACAGCAAATCGATGGTCAGATGCGTGATGAGGTTTTACCAAAAAATATCCTTATGATTGGACCAACGGGTGTCGGCAAAACCGAAATCTCTCGCCGTCTTGCCAAACTAGCGGAAGCACCATTTATCAAGGTTGAAGCAACTAAATTTACCGAGGTTGGATATGTAGGCCGCGATGTTGAGCAAATCATTCGCGATCTGATTGAAAACGCGCTTCTCCTGATGAAAGAAAAAAAGCGCAAGGAAGTTGCCGCAAAAGCAGAATTGCATGCGGAAGACCGTGTTCTTGATGCGCTTGTTGGTGAAAGCTCTGGAGACGCTACACGCCAAAAATTTCGCCAAATGCTTCGCGACGGCGAACTTGCAGAAAAAGAAATAGAACTGGATATCGCTGATACTTCTAATCCGTTCCCGCAATTTGATATTCCGGGTATGCCGGGTGCGAGTGTTGGTATGCTGAATATTGGCGATATGTTCGGTAAATCGATGGGCGGCCGTACGGTTAAGAAAAAGATGAAAGTTGGCGAAGCCTATGAAGTCTTAATGGGTGAAGAAGCTGACAAGCTGGTTGACGAAGAAAGCATGACCCGCGAAGCAATAGAGCTTGTTGAACAAAATGGTATCGTGTTTCTGGACGAGGTTGATAAAATTTGTGCCCGTCAGGATGTTCGCGGCGGTGATGTTAGCCGCGAAGGTGTTCAGCGTGATCTGTTGCCGCTTATTGAAGGAACGACCGTGTCAACAAAGCACGGAGCCATTAAAACAGATCATATTCTCTTTATTGCGTCTGGTGCATTCCATTTGGCAAAACCATCGGATTTGCTGCCTGAATTGCAGGGTCGCCTTCCGATCCGTGTGGAGCTTCGAGCACTCACTGAAGAAGATTTCAAACGTATTTTGAAAGAGCCGGATTATAGCCTGATTAGGCAGTATGAAGCCTTGATGAAAACCGAAAATGTGACGCTCGAGTTCACAGAAGACGGTATTGACGAAATTGCCCGTATTTCAGCGCATTTCAATGAAACCGTTGAAAATATTGGCGCGAGGCGTTTGCATACAGTTCTGGAAAAAGTCCTAGAGGAAATTTCCTTTAAAGCGTCTGATCAACCAGATACGGTAGTTAAGGTTGATGCTGATTATGTGAAAACCAACATGGGTGAACAGCTAAACACTGGTGACACAGACCTTAGCAAGTTTATCCTGTAAAAATAATTCTGAAACCTGTGGAGTAGTATCATGGCCTATGATCAAAATAATATCTTTGCAAAAATTCTGCGCGGCGAGATTCCTTGCAATAAGGTTTTTGAAAATGATCATGCGCTCGCGTTCCATGATATCAATCCGCAGGCTTCAGTACATGTTCTTGTGATCCCAAAAGGGGATTATGTGTCTATGGCGGACTTTACCGCAAATGCACCGGCAGAATTGATTGAAGGGTTTATGCGTGCGGTCGGTGAGGTCGCGAGAGAGCTTGGCCTTGAGAGCGGTGGCTATCGGACAATATCAAATGCGGGGCCTAACTCGCATCAGGAAGTCCCTCACTTGCATATTCATATTCTGGGTGGCCGACCATTAGGGCCTTTACTCGACAGTCGTTTTGAGAATTAAGAATTTATTTCGCGCGCTTCATCTGCAAGTAAAATGGGAATTCCATCCCGAATAGGATATGCGAGGCCGGCTGTATTGCTGATCAGTTCCTGTGCTTCTGCGTCATATTCCAGTGTGGAGCGTGACACCGGGCATATTAATATTTCAAGAAGCTTAGGGTCGGCGCTTCCCTTGGTTTTTTCGGTCATCAGTATATCCTTAGTGATGTTCACTATCATTGAGGGGGTTTAAACTTGCTATCGCCATTTCCAGCAAACTTAAAAGCATTTCATTTCGACTATAAATGTCTGAAGCCTCAAGCATAGCTTGCTTTTCTGATGGCTGAAACGGAATAATCATTGATAGTGTGTTGACAAGTATTTCATCCGGTGCGGTTTCAATGCCGGTGTAGTCAGCCGATAAGCCCCGTTTTTCAAGGTAACTTGATAGTGATTTAAGGAGTAATTCCCTATCAATATTGCAATCGTGTGCGGGTACGGTTTGATCATCGGCAAAGACTTCAAAATCAACCAAGGCCTGACGATAAGGTGTTGTTGTTTCCAGTTCGGATTCTATACGAAACCTTGATAAACCACGAAGCATGATTTCAATGCGCCCATCGTCAGTGTGTTGCATTTGTTCGATGTGGCCAACACATCCTATTGAAAATAGTTCAGGGGTTTTACTGTCTAAAACGCCTTTCAATGGTTGCACCATGCCAATCAAATTATTGGTCATTGAGGCATCTTCTATCATCTTGAGGTAGCGAGGTTCGAAAATATTGAGCGGAAGATTGCACCTCGGCAGAAGAGTTGCGCCCGGCAAGGGAAACAATGGAATTGTTTTTGGTAATGTAAAGGGATTAACCGTTTCTTCCATTCTTTGGGCCTTAGCTAAAGAGGATTGATGATAATCTTCTACGATACTTTAGAGTGAACGGACTATCCGCACCTTCAACTTCAAACAATTTCAGGAGATGTTTTCGAGCCGCATCTTCGTTCCATTCGCGGTCGCGCATAATGATAGCGAGCAGGGCATCTGCGCCTGCTTCCAGATTACCTTTCGCCTGATGAGCAAGCGCAAGGTCATAACGCGCTTGATAATTGGTGCTATCAGCCTCGATAGCGCGCTCAAGTTCTTCGATATCACCGGCGCTTTCTGCTTGTGCCGATAGTTCAAGTGCTGTGTTCAGGCGTTCTAAGCGTGCCTTTAGGTCTTTATCATTAATGGCGTTAGGGTCGAGCTGTGTCAGGATTGTTTTCGCTTGATCGGTTTCACCCATTTTCAAAAGGGCGTCTCCCAATCGGATAACTGTGCCTATGTTTCCTGGTTCATGCCCGAGTACCTGCTGACACCCTTGCACAACCTGCATATATTCACCTGCATCATATAGCGCGTCTATTTGTTCCAATGCAGCATCAATTGGGTTTGATTGTTGTGCGCCACCACTGATTTCAATCAGGCGATCAATGAAGGCTTTAATCTGAGAGGGCGGAACGGCGCCTTGAAACCCGTCTACTGGTTGACCTTGCCAGAAGGCGAGCACTGTTGGCAAACTTTGCACCTGTAGTTGCCCGCAAAGTGCCTGGTTTTGATCGGCATTTACCTTAACCAGTGTAACCGCGCCAGCGGCTTCGGTTACCGCAGCCTCTAAGGCAGGCATTAACTGCTTGCATGGTCCGCACCAATCTGCCCAGAAATCAACGATAACAGGTCTTTGCATAGACGCTGTAATCACATCCTCGCCGAACCCTTGTAGGTTTGTATCTTTGATCAATGTTGACGTGTCGCTAGTCGCTGTCGGCGCTGGAGATTGGTGTTCCATTTTATGCTCATCTGATTGTGTGATAAATCAACCGTTAAACCTGATGGTTTATTCATGTCGGGACAATAATGAGTCCGGATAGGATACGCCAGTAAGAAGTTTATATTCGCCTAAATTTCTATGATTTGTGGGCGATAACCGGTTGCGGCAATAAATTTTAGCAAATCATCTGATCTAATAGTTGTTGTCGCGGCATTATGTAAAGGATGATAATTTAGATACTCGTTCTCTAACATGCCTTGATCCAGTGCAATGATAATGTCGGGATATCGATCCATAGCATTTATAAGGCCAAATGGTGTTACCGAGCCCGGTTTTACGCCGAGCATATCCATCATGCTATTGCTACTGCCAAAGGATATTCTCCCTAAACCGAGTATCTGGGCGACGGCCTTTAGGTCGGCTTGTTTATTTTCATCCATAACAATAAGGGCGCGTCTTTTTTTCTTATCGCGAATAAAAAGACATTTACAATGCCCACCCTGTATTTCGCCCCGTAAACTCTGAGCATCCTCAACCGTATGAACAGGAGGGTGTGAAACGGTTTCTGTCTGAATTTCCAATTTCTTCAGGAATTCCATTAAATCAGATTCACTCGCTGGATAAGGCATATCAGTCCTTGATTTGGTTATTAAGGTAAATGTTAGTGAGTAATTTTACTTTTAAAATTAATAGCTTACATCAATTTTGTAAAAAAATGAAAATAAATGTTGCAAAGGAAAAGTCTATAGCTATTATCCCGCCACGCAAGCCGAACGGTTTGTTACCCCTTACGTGTTGAGCGGGCGTAGCTCAGGGGTAGAGCACAACCTTGCCAAGGTTGGGGTCGTGAGTTCGAATCTCATCGCCCGCTCCATTTAATCAGAAAACATGATTGAATCTATCTGCAAAGCATTTGAAATCAAAATGCTATTCTGATTTATTGACTTAATCTTTTATGCCCCGCATAAACTCCCTAGTGGTAAATAAAAAGAGGTAGAGGTTATGTTTAGTCATATTATGCTCGGCGCTAATGACATTGAAGAATCTAAGCGCTTTTATGATGCTATTTTGGGCGTTCTTGGATACAGGCCGGGTGTTATCGATGAGAAAGGCCGTTGTTTTTATTACGAAAAAACAGGGATTTTCTCTTTAAGTAAACCGATTGACGGCAACCCGGCAACAGCCGCAAATGGCAGCACAATTGGTTTCTCGGTTGATAGCCCTGAAACTGCTGATGCCTGGCACAAAGCTGGACTTGAAAATGGCGGTACTGCGATTGAAGATCCACCAGGTGTTCGCGGCAATGACACAACACAGATGTATTTAGCGTACCTTCGTGACCCTTCTGGTAATAAGATTTGCGCCTTACATCTCATGAGTTAATCAGCGAATTAATTTAACTCAAATACGAAAGCCAGAGCAATAAGGTGTTACCCTTTTAAAACTGCTCTGGCTTTGATGTTTTCAGCCAATTCGAATTTTGTTTTTTTCCATATCAAAAGTTTCTTGGGCTGCTTTAATCTCATCCAGATGATTATAATTCCATTGCACGAGGTTGTTCAGGTGGTGCAATAGACCTTTGCCCATCTCGGTCAGTGAATATTCTACATGTGGTGGAACTGCCGGGTAGGCTATCCGGTTGATAAAACCGTCCCGCTGTAAAGACTTTAAGGTACTACTCAGCATTTTTGGGGATATTCCCTCAATGCGATCGAGTAACTGATTGTGTCTTACTGGTCCGCAAGCAAGGGCAAACACCGTTAGCATTTGCCATTTACTACCAACCTCGGATGCCAGTCGTCTAATTGGACAATCTGGATCGTCATATAGAAACACAGTTTGCTGATTATTTTTCTCTGGCATCTCGTAATCCTCTGAATGCTCAAAACTTACCTATAAGTAACTCTATTGACCATTACTATACTTTAGTTATTTTTGAAGAAAATGTAAATTAAGAGAAAATATATGACCCGTTTTGCTTCAGTTGTTTTAATCATTAATTCGGTCGTTATGGGTTTGATTGGCCTGGCATATCTATATGATCCAGATCTATTGCTGGGTAACTACGGTTTAACGGCATCGGACCCCAGTATGGACAATATGCTACGGGCTTCATATGGGGGTGTTTCATTGGTCTTGGCCGCCTTGTGGGGCTGGGGCGGTGTAAAAGCGCACCGACGTTTGGATATGCTGGCGCTATTGTCGCTTGTTATGGGGGGATTTGCCCTTGGCCGTATCGCAAGTTTAATACAGGCCGGCCCGCCGCAAGAGACAATTTATTCGTTACTTGGATATGAGATAGTGGTCTGCATCCTCTCGTTATTCCTATTAATCAAAATACGCCAAAAATTGGAGAACACATAATCGATGTATACTCGAGAGCCAGGTTGACTGACTATAGCTGGATCAATTGTAACCAATAGCCTTATTTACGGTTGGGTAGCGAATTGAGGGTCAATTATCTTATCAAGTGTATCTTTTAAAATTGTCATATTTACAGGTTTTGTAAGATAATCATCGCACCCTACTTCAATTGCTGCTTCACGGGTGGTTGCCGTAACATCTGCGCTGACCGCTATAATAGGGGTGTTTTTGTTCAATGTGCTGCATTTAATGTGTTCAGTGACTTTAAGGCCGGAGATATCCGGCAGATTTATATCCATAAATATCAAATCATATTCAATGTCTTGGCACATATTCAGGGCACTATGCCCATTTTCAGCATGATCTAATGTTTGCAGACCTAGAGCACTTGTCATGGCCTGCATGACTTTGAAATTGATTTCTATGTCTTCTACGTACAGTATTTTCAAGCTGAGCCCCCACTCTCTTGGATATCAACCCAGAATTTAGCGCCAGGCCCTGGGTTATTTTCATAGCCAACTTTAGCATCTATAACCTGAGCCGTCTGCGCAACAATATACAGGCCTAAACCTAAACCAGATTGACTGCCCGCCATTTGGTCTGCCTTCTCGAAAGCTTCGAAAAGATTGTTATCATTTTCAACAAGGCCCTTACCATCGTTCTTAACGGAGAGGCGAAGCTTGTGTTTGTCTATGTATTCGGCTTTCAACTCAATTACGCCGCCATGTTCACAATATTTGATTGCATTAGAGAGATAACGCTCCAAAATTTCGCTAATAGGATTTTTATGATGACTTATAGTAAGATCAGGTCCACAGTTTAGCTTCAGTAATAATCCGCGCGCCTTAAGTTGTGTGCCATATTTATCTCTGCAAGATTTGAAAATATCGCAGATATTAATCTGACCCCGAACATCCAATTTTAGATGAGATCCGCTTGCAAAGTAGACTACACTATCTGTTAAATCGGTTAGGGTCTCAATTGCTTTCAAAGCTTCTGTCAGTTGTTCCTGGGCCGTGGGTGGAAGTGCGGAATTGTGTTGAACAACTTGTAAATACCCGTATGCAGCGTTTAATGGGGTCCTAAATTCATGGCTAATTGATGTTAAAAAACGCTGTTTTGCGTTGTTTGCGGCTGTGCTTTTATCCAGTCTTTCATATTCGGCTGTTATATCAGTTCGAATCGATACATATCTTACAGGTATGCCGTTTTCATTCAGTTCAGGTACAATGGTCGATTTAACCCAATAAGGTTTGTTCTGTTTTGTTTTGTTTTGGATAACACCTTGCCAAATTTTACCTGCCGAGATGGTTTTCCATATATCTTGATAGAACTCTGGGGTATGCTGACCTGATTTTAGAATACGGTGATTTTGGCCGATTAGTTCATCACGTCTATATCCACTGATCTCACAAAATATATCATTCACATAAATGATATTTCCTGCTTTATCGGCAATAGACACGATGGCTTGCGCATCCATAGCTCTTCTAAAGCTTTCGAGCTCTTGTATTTTGTTGCTGATTAGCTGATCATTTTCAAGGTGCACAATAATTGCTGCAACCCTATGTGATAGGATCTTCAGGATATTTCGTGCTACAACAGCATCTTGGAGTGGCTTATCATCCATTATGGCAAAAATGGAGCGAGCTTCACCAGACCGTCCCTCCAGAGCAAATCCCAAATAACTCTCTATACCCATCTCTTGAAGCAACGTGTCTCTCGGGAATTCTTGCGTCACCCCCGATGGGCATTCACAGTAACCAAATGAAACAGCGTTTTCACAAGGAGCACCCGTTAATTCATAGTCAAAATTATCAATAATTTCCCCATCAGCGGCTATAGCTATGGTCTTTGCGGTGGATGTTCCTTTGATTTTTAGTGCGACAAAAGCATATTTTACGCCCAAAAGGGTGCAAAGGAATTGGGTTGCCTTTTCCAGAAACAACTCAGGCTTTCTGGACCATCCTTCTCGCGCTGCAAAGCTCAGGGCCTGCTGTATTTTACTATCTTTATCAGGCACGAATGGAATTCACGAATTTGAGCGATTGTTTTTTCACTGCCGCCATCTGGTCCTGCATTTCAAGTGCAGATGATTTAAGCTCGGAAGCCATCTCAAGGGTGTCTGCTACGGTTTGACTCACTTGTTGTATGCTGGTTGAAACCTCGTCTGTTCCTTGCGAGGCTTCCTGAATATTGCGGCTGATCTCAATTGTGGCGCTTGACTGCTCTTCTGTTGCAGCAGCAATAGAGCTAGCGATTTCATTCAATTCATCAATCACTTTTGCAATATCCAGAATGGCGTTAACCGATAGACCGGTTTTATCCTGGATATCTTTGATTTGGACACCAATATCGCCTGTTGCTGTAGATGTCTGCTGAGCTAGGGATTTTACTTCGCTGGCTACAACGGCAAACCCTTTTCCCGCATCACCAGCCCTTGCTGCTTCGATTGTTGCATTAAGAGCAAGTAAATTGGTTTGATCAGCAATATCATTAATAAGTCCGACCACATCTCCAATTGTTTTGGAAGCTTCAGCGAGTTCCCCAATGGTATCATTAGTGTTGCTTGCAGATTCTGATGCCTCAGAGGACCGCTGTGAAGACCTGTTAACTTGTTTTGCAATCTCTTCCACGGATGCAGATAATTCTTCCGAGGCTGCTGCTACGGTTTGTACATTGACGGATGCCTGCTCTGCCGCTGCGGCTACGGAGTTTGCTTGCGCTTGATTGTCTTCCGAGTTTTGCTGCAGCTTTGAAGCATTCTCTTTTGTACGGTTGGCAAGCTCAGCAACCGAATCAACTGCTGCTAATACTTCTTTTTCAAAGCTTTCCGCTAATTCATTTACGAGCTTAATATGATTTTCTTCAGCTTCTTTCATCGCCGCTGAAGCGTCATTAATAATTCTGGCCCCTCGACCAAGATCGCCTAAAATCCCCTGCTCAAGAAAAACTCGGTGATATTCTTTTCTAAGCGCCGCCTGAAGAGATGCGCTTGCCTCACGAATAAAAGCATCAGCAAGGTCATATGATTGATTTAAGGCGGCAAGGGTTTCAGACAGTTGGTCATATTCGTCCCAGTTTACAATACGGGCACTGAAGTCGCCCTTGGAGACATTACTTGCTACATTTTTGATCTCTTCAAAAGCTCTTTCATAGAGATCAAGACGATCCTTCATTTCATCATAATCGCTCTGTACCGTAGGTGCAGAGGGGTTTGTTGTTGTAGTTCTGAAAATATCCAACATTGTTATTCTCCTATCGACCAGACGAATTGAGAGTAAGTCTGGGACTTTTCCTTCAACATTGAATGCAATAAGTTTTCCCCTGCAATCAGGCCCTGCTTGCTGTTGGTATGCTTTAGTTCTTCAGAAAGAAGTTGGTCATAAATCCCAGAGATCTGAGCGATACCAAGGTCTGAGGGACGACGTCGATTGGAATGATATCCGATGATCTGGCCTTGCTGGTCAAAACTTGGCGTTACATGGGCGATAACCCAATAGTATTTTCCTGTCTTGGACATGTTCTTTACAAACGCAAATATTTCTTCACCATTTTGAATGGTTTCCCACAGAAGCTTAAAAATAGTTCGCGGCATATCGGGGTGACGAATGATGCTATGGGGTTTGCCAATAACTTCGCTAGTTGTCATTTCTGCAACGCGGCAAAAAACATCGTTTGCGTACAATAAGCGACCCTTAAGGTCTGTCTTTGAAACAATAATTTCGTCTTTACCGAAATGGATCGCCTCATCGACGGGTGTAACTGTATATTTGCTCATTTTCGACCCCCCTGGTGAAAGTGCAAAGATGGAATATTTAACAATATCCCTATATATTCAGAATGAGATAGTAACTATATTTCCTTTACTGATTTACGGTTCTATTAAACAACTAAAAAGTTAATAAGAGTTTAGCAAAATTGAATGATTTTGGGCTATTATAGTATGTGTAAACTGTCAGTATACTTTGGCCTGGCAATGTATCAGTCAAAAGTGGGGTCAGAAATTCTGTTATGATTGCATATTTTATAGTCAACTGATGGTTTACTATAAACAGCACCCACAGGAATAGCGCCGGGAGGTGATGAGCTTTGGAATATGGTTGCACACAGGCTTTGAGGTATTTCCGAATAGAATCATCTCCGAACCATTACATTGATTGGATATCACGTTAGAGGGATAATTTAGGGCTTTCGTAAAATTCCGTGGCTTGCTATCAGGCATTGCGCTATAACCGCTTTGATTCAGATAATATTCCGCTGGGAGTTATAATTCATGACAAAACGATTGATCACAGTTTTCGGTGGATCAGGATTTATTGGCAGGTATGTTGTTCAACGCCTCGCGTCTCAAGGCCATTTGGTTCGCGTTGCGGTTCGCCGCCCGAACGAAGCATTGTTCCTAAAGCCATTAGGTGATGTTGGACAGGTTCAAATCATCGCGGCCAATCTTAAAAATGAAGCGTCGGTTGAGCGTGCCATACAAGGCGCGGACGCCGTTGTTAACCTTGTCGGTATTTTGCACAATAGTGGCGGACAAACATTTGAAGCGCTCCAGGCAGATGGTGCCGCAACTGTTGCTCGCATTGCAGCAGCAGCGGGTGTTAATAATCTGGTTCATATGTCTGCTATTGGTGCTGATGAGGAGTCTGCTGCACAATATGCGCGTACAAAGGCGCGCGGTGAACAAGCCGTACTGGACGCGTTTCCAAATGCTTCTATATTGCGACCTAGTGTGGTTATTGGCCACGAAGATGGTTTCTTTAACCGTTTCGCGGGATTGGCCAAGCTATTGCCAGTTCTACCACTGCCGGGCTTGGAAACAAAGTTTCGGCCGGTGTTCGTCGGTGATGTTGCGGATGCTGTTGTTAAATGCCTTGATGGCGGCGAAAGCGTTGAGGGTATGACCTTTGAGCTTGGCGGCCCTCAAGTGATGACCATGCGTGAAATGCTGAACTTTATGATGGATCACATTGATGTACATCGTCCTATTGTGCCCCTACCGCTTGGTATTGCGAAATTTCAGGCATTTTTTATGGGCTTGTTACCTAACCCGCCATTAACACTTGATCAGATTAAGTTATTGCAAAGCGATAATATTACCGCCAAAGGGTCAAAAGGATTTAAAGCACTTGGTATTACGCCGTCATCAATCGAGGCAATTTTACCAAAATATTGTGTGCATTATAAACCTCAGGGCCAATTCAGTAAGTCATAAGAATATTGATGGTTTGGTAGGTGTCTCTATCAAACCAGCCCGGTTCCAATAAGTGCAAATAAAAGAATACCGAGGAGCACGCGGTAGATAACAAAGATTGTCATTGTAGCGTGCTCTAGCCACTTCATTAAAATATGAATGGCAGCCATGGCGGTGACACATGATAAACCAGCTACGATAGCTGCATCCTGCCAGATTACAGCATTTCCGCTTTCTATAATGTCTTTGATGCCCAACACACCGGCAGCGAAGATAGTTGGGATAGATAATAACATTGAAAATCTTGCGGCATCTATTCTGTTAAATCCAAGCCAACGCCCCGCCGTCATGGTAATGCCTGCGCGACTGGTCCCTGGAATTAATGCCAGCACCTGAGCGAGGCCAATTAATAACGCAGGTTTGATTGCCATATTATCGATGGATTTCTGCACCGCACCGCGTTTGTCAGCGACATACAGAAGAATACCAAAGACGATCGAAGACGCTGCAATCACATGAGGTAGGCGGATAGCATCGTCAAGTCCGGTTGCTTTAAACGCCAGCCCAACGATGACGGTGGGAATGGTCGCGATTACCAAATACCAAAACAGTTTACTGTATAATGTGCCGTCTATTGCTCTGCGCGCTGGGGTGACGCCAGCGGCGCCAATCGCGGCAAGTGTAAGCCCTTTTGTGTCAGTACGGAAATATAACAATACGGCAGCCAGCGTGCCTATATGCGCTGCTACATCAATCAGGTTTCCTTGATCCTGCCAGCCGGTTAGAGCCGGGACAAGTGCCAAATGGCCAGACGAACTAATGGGGAGAAATTCTGTAATACCTTGTATTAGCGCAAGTATAATTAACTGAAAAACGCTCATGAATTTCTCCGAATTGTGGTCATTATATCAATGATTCTCTCTATATCAGGTTTTTAAAAGCGTCGCTTATGTTAATAAAGTACAATAACGGTACTAAAAATAGAAATTTTTCAGAATTTATTCAACACTTCGACAAAAAACATAAAATAATAGGTCAGTATAATTGACATATATGACGATTTTGGGATGATATCTGAGAATTTAAATATATAATGCCAAACATACTAGGAAATACGTAATTAAATTACACAGTCAGAATTAAAGCGGTGCTGTCATTGACCTTATGGAGTGCCGTTTTTTATATCGGGAGCCAACATGACTGAGAAAATGCTACAGTTTGTTGATGTAGAACAGGCTATGCCTGAAAAGCGGACGGCAGAACTCCGTAAACAGGATTTCCAAGAGATATACGCACAGTTTGATGTTCATGGCGCAGAAGTCCAGGCCAGTAGATGCTCGCAGTGCGGCGTCCCTTATTGTCAAATTCACTGCCCTCTCAGCAACAATATTCCCGATTGGCTGCGTCTAACCGCAGAGGGTAGGCTGGAAGAAGCTTATGAAATCTCGAGCGCAACAAATAATATGCCCGAAATTTGCGGCCGTATTTGCCCTCAGGACCGCCTTTGTGAGGGTAACTGCGTTATTGAAAAAGACTTCTCTTCAGTAACAATCGGCAGCGTCGAAAAATATATCACTGACACGGCTTGGGAAAATGGTTGGATCAAACCAATCAAGCCAAACCATGAGCACGATCAAACTATTGGTATTATTGGCGCTGGACCGGCAGGGCTTGCGGCCGCAGAAGAGCTACGGAAACAAGGCTTTCAGATTCATGTTTATGATCGGTATGACCGCGCCGGTGGTCTACTGGTTTATGGCATCCCGTCTTTTAAACTCGAAAAAGAAGTTGTTGTGCGCCGTATCGATTATTTGACCGAAAGCGGTATCCAATTTCATTTGGGTTTCGAAGTGGGACGGGATGCAACGCTTCAGGAATTACGCGACAAGCATGATGCGCTTCTGATTGCAACGGGGGTATATAAAAGCCGTGAGCTAAAAGCGCCAGGAGTTGGCTTGGATAACATTGAGGAAGCGCTTGATTATCTAACAGTATCTAATCGTCAGGATTTGGATGATACCCTCGATGATGAAATGGTAAAAAAATATAATGCTGCCGATAAGGATGTCGTTGTTATTGGCGGTGGGGATACCGCGATGGACTGTGTTAGGACCGCTGTGCGTCAGGGTGCTAAATCAGTAAAATGCCTTTATCGCCGCGACCGCGATAACATGCCGGGGTCTGCACGTGAGGTTCAGAATGCAGAAGAGGAAGGTGTTGAGTTCGTTTGGTTGTCTGGTCCTGAGGCCTTTCTTGGCGCGGGAACACTTACGGGAGTGCGCGCTTATCAAATGAAGCTTGGGGCACCAGATATTACGGGACGGCAGGCGCCTGAACCCATCCCCAACTCATCGTTTGACCTTCCATGTGATCTGGCAATTATGGCGCTTGGTTTCGAACCAGAGGACTTGCCTACAATGTTTGATGCGCCTGAACTCAGGATTACCCGTTGGGGCACGGTAACAGTTGACCATTCAACAATGATGACAAATTTGCCCGGCGTCTTTGCAGCCGGTGATATTGTGCGTGGTGCGTCCCTTGTCGTCTGGGCAATTCGTGACGGCCGTGATGCTGCTGAGGCAATCGCACAGTATCTCGAAGTCAAAGCTAATAAAAATAAAGCGGCTTAAGGAGTAAAATCATGGCACCTTCAAACCCTCATGTTCCTGGCCCCATTGGATTATACGACCCATCTGAAGAGCATTCATCCTGCGGTGTCGGCCTTGTTGCAGCTATGAACGGGCAAGCGAGCCGCGATGTTGTCTTAAAGGCTATTGAAGCTTTGAAGGCTATATGGCACCGCGGTGCTGTTGATGCAGACGGTAAAACCGGTGACGGCGCCGGTATCAACCTTGAAATACCGCAGGAATTCTTCAAAGAACACGTGAAGGCAACTGGTCATGAACCGGACGGTGGAAAGCTTGCAATTGGTATGGCGTTCCTGCCGCGTGTGGATTTGGCCGCTCAGGAAACATGCCGTACCATTGTTGAAACAGAAATTATCGCCTTTGGTTACACGATCTATGGCTGGCGTCAGGTTCCGGTTGATATTGACGTGATCGGTGAAAAGGCTGAAGCCACGCGCCCTGAAATCGAGCAAGTGATGATCGCCAACACAAAAGGTGTGGACGAAGCCACCTTTGAGCGAGAGCTTTATATAATTCGGCGTAAAATTGAGAAAGCAGTCATAGCGTCACAGGTTAGCGATTTCTATATGTGCTCGCTTTCGTGCAGATCCGTAATTTACAAAGGGTTGTTTCTGGCGGAACAACTTTCTGTTTTCTATCCCGACCTTCAGGACGAACGTTTTGTATCTTCGTTTGCTGTTTATCATCAGCGCTATTCGACGAACACGTTCCCCCAGTGGTGGTTGGCACAGCCATTCAGGACATTGGCGCATAACGGCGAAATTAATACTATTCGCGGTAATGTAAATTGGATGAAAAGCCATCAAATCCGCATGGCCTCAATCGCATTTGGTGAAAACTCAGAAGACATAAAGCCTGTTATCCCAAATGGTGCGTCCGATTCTGCCGCGCTTGATGCTGTTTTCGAGGTTATGATCCATGCAGGCCGGTCTGTTCCCATGGTAAAAACCATGTTGGTACCTGAGGCCTGGTCAAAAAATGATGCAATGCCAGATGCACACAAAGCTATGTACGCCTATACAAATTCGGTGATGGAACCATGGGATGGTCCTGCAGCGCTTGCAGCAACAGACGGCAAATGGATCGTTGCTGGACTAGACCGCCATGGCCTGCGCCCAATGCGTTTTACCGTCACCCATGACGGGTTTTTGCTCGTTGGTTCTGAGACAGGCATGGTTACTGTCGAAGAAGAAGACGTCCTAGAAAAAGGGCGTCTTGGCCCCGGTGAAATGCTAGCGCTTAACCTGGAAAAAGGTGAGTTCTTCCATGACGCTGAAATTAAGGACCGTCTATCGGCGTCGCAGCCTTTTGAGGAATGGGTTGAAGATATTATCTCAATTCGTGATCTGCCAGATTATGTTGGTCCCGAACAGATAGAATATTCTGGTGATGGATTAAAATTACGTCAGAAAATGGCTGGCATAACTTTTGAGGATTTAGAGTTAATTCTCCATCCACAAGCGCTTACAGCCAAGGAAGCTATTGGCTCTATGGGGGATGACACGCCGCTTGCGGTATTGTCAGACAAGTATCGTAATTTATCACATTATTTCAGACAAAATTTCTCTCAGGTAACGAACCCGCCAATCGATAGTTTGCGGGAACACGGTGTCATGAGTTTGAAAACCCGTTTTGGAAACTTTGCCAACGTTTTGGATGAAGGCCACACCCAAAAGGGTGCTCTGGTCCTCGAAAGCCCGGTTATTACAAATCGTGAATGGAAGGCCATTATTTCCTATTTTGGCGACGCTGCTCAAATTATTGACTGCACGTTTGATATCAACGCGGGACCAGGTGCGCTTGCAGAGGCTTTGGACCGAATTAAACGCGAGGCGGAAGATGCTGTTCGTGCTGGTCGTGGTCACCTTTTCCTGACTGACGAAAATATCAGCACAGACCGAGCCCCAATACCGATGATTTTGGCTGCTGGTGGACTTCATACACATTTGATTGTAGAAGGGCTAAGAACGTTCACAAGCCTGAATGTTCGCTCGGCAGAGTGTATGGATACGCATTATTTTGCTGTTTTATTGGGTGTCGGTGCCACTACGGTGAATGCGTACCTGAGCCTTGATGCGCTTGCTGATAGACACGCAAAGGGCTTGTTTGGTGATATGCCACTTAATGAGTGTGTTGTCCGTGCATGCGAAGCGATTGATCAAGGGTTGCTAAAAATCATCTCTAAAATGGGGATTTCGGTAATTTCGAGCTATCGCGGCGGTGCAAATTTTGAGGCGCTTGGGCTGTCGCGTGCTTTGGTTGCTGAGTTTTTCCCGGGCATGCCCACAAAAATCTCTGGTATCGGGTTGGCGGGTATCCAAAAACAGGTTTTGAACCAGCATCAGAAATCATTTGCAGCTAGTAACGTATCTTCATTACCAATCGGTGGGCTGTACCGCTATCGACGCGGCGGTGAAACCCATGCCTTTGATGGTCAATTGATCCATATCCTGCAAAATGCGGTGGCAACCAATAATTATGCTAAATATCTAAGCTATGCAAAAGGGCTGTATAACCTTCCGCCTATCAACTTGCGTGACCTGATGGGCTTTAAAAAATTAGATAAAGAAGTCCAGCTTGAGAATGTAGAATCGATTACACAAATTCGTAAACGCTTCATCACGCCCGGAATGTCATTGGGTGCATTGTCAGAGGAAGCGCATGAAACCCTCGCGATTGCGATGAACCGTATTGGTGCGAAATCGGTATCCGGTGAAGGCGGCGAGGATCAAAAGCGCTACACTCCCTACGAGAATGGGGATAATGCGAATAGCCCAATTAAGCAGATTGCATCCGGGCGCTTTGGTGTAACCGCTGAATACCTAAATGCTTGTGAAGAGTTGGAAATTAAGGTTGCTCAAGGCGCAAAACCCGGCGAGGGCGGCCAGTTACCTGAATTTAAGGTAACCAAAATGATCGCGCGCCTTCGTCATGCAACGCCGGGGGTTACACTCATTAGCCCACCACCGCACCACGATATTTATTCGATCGAGGATCTGGCACAACTTATTTACGACCTTAAGCAAATTAATCCTGATGCCAAGGTTTGCGTCAAACTGGTTGCGTCCGCAGGCATCGGCACGATAGCAGCCGGTGTTGCGAAAGCACATGCGGATGTTATTCTGGTATCTGGGCATTCTGGGGGTACAGGTGCTAGCCCGCAAACAAGTATAAAATATGCTGGCACACCATGGGAAATTGGACTTGCCGAGGTTAATCAGGTTCTTACGCTGAACAATCTTCGCCATCGTGTCACACTACGTACTGACGGTGGTATTCGCACAGGCCGTGATGTTGTTATTGCAGCGATGCTGGGAGCCGAGGAATACGGTGTCGGAACTGCATCGCTTGTTGCAATGGGATGTATTATGGTGCGCCAGTGCCATTCTAATACTTGTCCTGTTGGAATTTGTACCCAGGATGAAAAGCTTCGGGAAAAATTTGATGGATCCCCGGAAAAAGTTGTCAATCTGTTCAGTTTTATTGCGGAAGAAGTACGTGAAATCCTCGCAGACCTCGGTTTTGAGAGTTTAGAACAAATAGTTGGCCGAACCGACTTATTGCATCAGGTTAGCCGCGGTGCTGATCACCTTGACGATTTGGATTTAAATCCACTTCTTGTTCAGGTGGGAGGGCGTAACAAGCAATCTATTTGTACACTCACGGAACGTAATCCGGTTCCCGATACCCTTGACGCACAAATGACAGAGGACGCGAAGGCTGTATTTAACCGCGGTGAGAAAATGCAATTGAACTATACTGTTCAAAATACCCACCGCGCTGTTGGAACAAGGTTTTCAAGCCATATCGTTCGCAAATTTGGTATGACGGGCTTGAAACCCAATCATGTAACGGTTGGCCTTCGTGGTTCTGCTGGGCAATCGCTTGGTGCATTTGCTGTTCAGGGTTTGAAACTAGTCGTCTCGGGTGATGCAAATGATTATGTGGGCAAAGGCCTTTCTGGCGGAACAATCATTGTAAAACCTTCCAATCGCGCGTCCTTCAATAGTCAGGACAATACCATTATCGGAAATACGGTATTATATGGTGCGACCAGCGGTAAATTGTTTGCGGCAGGGCAGGCAGGTGAACGGTTTGCTGTTCGGAACTCAGGCGCGCAGGCGGTCGTAGAGGGGTGTGGTGCAAACGGCTGCGAATATATGACGGGCGGTATAACCGCTATTCTCGGTGATGTTGGCCATAATTTCGCGGCTGGTATGACTGGGGGTATCGCGTTCGTTCTTAAAAGCGATTCGTTCGAACATAATTTAAACGACGATTCTGTGATCACAGTAAATTCGATGACTGAATATTGGGAGGGCCTTTTAAAGTCTCTAATTCAGGAACATGCAGATGAAACAGGGTCTCGTTGGGCTCATATGTTAATTGCCAACTGGGAGATAAAAAGAACACAATTTGTTCAGGTCGTTCCGAAAGAAATGCTGGATAAGTTAGAGCACCCTGTTTTTAATGAAGAATCCCAAGCGAGTGAGGAAATACTTTCCGCATAAATTGGTGTTCAGAATCTAAAAAAAATATAGAAGCTCGTCATTCCTGTTGGCGGGCTTCTTTTCTTCGGGTAAAAGGCCTGTATGCCTATTTTGTATCATCACTGGCTTAGCCCTGCCGCCCGATTTGTACGCGTTCTTATGATTGAGAAACGTATGGAATTTGCGCTGCGCATAGAAAAAGAATGGGAACGACGCCCTGCGTTCTTAACCCTTAATCCTGCGGGTGAGGTGCCGGTTTTGGTGATGGATGACGGCAAAGCCTTTTCTGGTGTGATGGCGATTGCCGAATATTTGGAAGAGCTTGCCCCGGAACCCGCCTTGTTGCTAGGTTCTAGCGAAGATCGATATGAGGCACGTCGATTATCAGGATGGTTTCATACCAAGTTGGGTAGTGAAGTCACACGGCACTTGGTTTCCGAGAAGCTTTTTAAACGTTTCCTCGGTATGGGAGAGCCGGATTCTGAATCTATAAGATGTGCCTCTCATAATCTGAAGATCCATTTGAAATATATTAGCTTCCTGATGGAACGCAGACATTATTTAGCTGGCGGCATGTTTACAATGGCAGACGCTGCTGCTGCTGCCCATATCTCGGTCGCGGATTATTTTGGGGATATTCTCTGGGAAGAGTGGCCCGAGGTGAAAGAATGGTATGTCCGGGTCAAATCACGCAAGTCGGTTCGCAGCCTATTGAAAGACCGGATCACTGGCCTTGCGCCCCCTAAACATTATAGCCAACTGGATTTTTAAATGGTGGGGCATGACCCTGTTAAAGCTGCGATCATATCAGAGGCCAAAGCGCTAGGCTTTGATGATATAGGGTTTTTAAGTGCTGCTCTTTCTCAAGAAGACGCGCAGTCAATTTCACAAGATCTACAGTCCTTTGTTGATGACGGGCGTCATGGCACCATGGATTGGATGGAAACCCGCCTTCATCAGCGGTCCCACCCGCAGGCGTTGTGGCCTGATGCGAGGTCTGTTATTGCCCTTGGGGTAAATTATGGCCCCAATCATGATCCTCGTGAAACGCTTCATGAGAAGCAAATAGGTAATATTTCTGTTTATGCACGTGGAAAAGACTATCACGATATTATAAAGAAAAAACTGAAGGCGCTTGGTCGCTGGATGGCCCAAAACTATAGGTGTGAGCTTAAAGTTTTTGTTGATACCGCACCGGTTCCCGAAAAGCCTTTAGCACAACTTGCAGGTCTTGGCTGGCAAGGTAAGCATACCAATGTCGTCTCAAACAAGTTTGGGAGTTGGTTATTTTTAGGGGCAATTTATACAACCCTTGACCTTGAGCCTGATCAACCACACCGCAATCAGTGTGGGTCGTGCAATGCTTGCATGACGGCGTGTCCAACCAATGCGTTTCCAGAACCTTACAAACTGGATGCGCGACGATGTATTTCCTATCTGACGATTGAATTTAAGGGATTAATACCAGAAGAATTTCGTCCATTGATGGGAAACAGAATTTACGGTTGTGATGACTGTTTAGCAGCTTGCCCATGGAATAAATTTGCGAAAATTTCCTCTGAAAGTCAGTTTTATGCTCGAGCGGAATTAGGGTCACCACCCCTTAGAGATCTAGTTAAACTGGATGATGCAGCTTTCAGGGAAGTTTTTTCAGGCAGCCCGATAAAACGGATTGGCCGTGATCGTTTTGTTCGAAATGTCCTAATTGCAATTGGAAATAGCGGAGATAGATCCTTATTGCAGGATATAAAACCGTTATTGAAGGATACGAACGATGTTATCCGTGAAACGGCAAAATGGGCTGATATGAAGTTGGCCTCCAGTTGAGGTGCGATTATTTAAGCTTCATTTTTAATATGTAAGTGGGTTTTTGAACCTGCTTATCCTTCAAGATACCCCCTTTTTGATATTTGGGCCATTGGCTGTTGGCTATCATGAATACCGTATTGTTATGAATATCGAAGAGGGTTGGTTCATCAAACGCTGCTAAATTCTTAGCAATGATTGTAGAAGAAACGACTTTTTTTGAATTTGTGTCGAGTTCAATTTCTATAACTCGGGCGGGCTGGATACCGTTTTGAGTTGCAACCAACCTATTTGATGATGCTTTCAAGCCGTCTAAACCAATGAGCGATAGATTTTCAGAGGTTTCTATAAGCGTTATATTTTGTGTGCTGGTGTCGAGGTGCCATAGCCCACGGCCATAGTCTGCCAGAATCAGGTTTCCGTCGTTGGTTTTGGCTAGTCCTTGGGGGCTCATAAAACCGCTATGCTTAAACCGTTTGACGAGCTGGTCACCTTTAATTTCATATACGGCTTTGCCTTGGCTGTTGCTAAGGAAAATTTGTCCATTATTTGTGATAACAAGATCGGCAACCTGTGAATTAGCACTATCATTTAAAGTCCAGGTTTGGATAATTTTTTCAGAATCAATATCGATTTTTAAAACGCCGGTTCTTTTGGGTTTTCCATTCATATTCGGGGTGTGGTCAATTGTGGCAAAGGTAGCGTAGAGAAATGTGTTCTCTGGATCGATGTCTAGTCCGAAAAAACTACCATATTGATGCTCATCCCCTTCGATAAGCGGGGAAACTTGGTCATTTTCAATTTTGTAGATGCCTTTAGAGACAACGCTTGAAACATAGAACGTCTGATTATTGGGGTGATAAGCAATGCCTTCTATTAACTTCAGGCTATCCGGTACAGCGTATTCAATTTCAGCAGTGCCTATTTGTGCATTAATAGCTGTATATGCTTTTTCAAATGCTCGCCTATCTGTTTCAGGGATACCGTCATAAAGTTGTGTCAGCAATCTTTGCGGAGGTATCATCCCTAACGTAGCGTATTTCTCGGCAATTGCTTTCGCAGTTTTCGTGGCTCCTGTTTCCAAACTGATAAACAGGATGTTTCCCATAACTGCAGGATTATTTGGGCGTATTTTATCGGCCAAGATCAATAGCTCTAGTGCTTTTTCCCTATCACCATTTTGATAGGCGGTAGCGGCGCCATGTCTGTGTTTTTGGCTATTGATGAATGCTTGATCATCAGAGGCACGAGTATCTTCGTGCACGCACAAGCTACTAAAGATAAGCAAAAGTATGAGGCGTATAATCATTTTATGATCATACCTGGTACTTAAAACTTGTCACCGTGTTTCATCTGTAACTTTAGTGTATTATTTAGGCTTACGCCGCATTGGGCTATTACCCCCACTTTTAGCAGATTGTGGGCGTTTGGTACCCGTTCGGCTTTTTTGTTTTCGGCTCGTAACTGTTGAAGTTTCTTTCCGTTTTGTTGTTTTTTGCTTGGGGATGTCCGCGCGACCGGCTGCTTTCTTCGCTTTTTTTGCCAGAGACTTTTTCTTACCTTGCGTTAGCTTTTTGCCAGGCTTGCTTTTAGACGCATTGGAAGTTCCAGTATTCGATTTACGCGACTTGGGCTTAAACTTTTTAATTTCAAGCGGGAATGGATGATCCGTTTCTGTTTCGATTGCTTGCTTGATAATGTTTTCAATAGCCCGAACCAGTTTAAACTCAGCCTTATCGCACAAAGTGAATGCCTTACCACTGGCACCGCCGCGCGCAGTTCTGCCAATTCGGTGAACATAGTTTTCCGCGTCCAACGGTACGTCAGTATTAAAGACATGGGTGATATCTGGCACATCGATCCCGCGTGCCGCAACATCCGTGGCAACCAGGAAATTAATTTGATCATTACGGAATTGGCGAATAATGCGGTCGCGCATTCGCTGTGGCTTGTCGCCGTGTATTGACCGGGCGTTTAAATCCATACTTTGAAGGTAATCAGCAAGGGCATCAGCCTGTGCCTTGGTGCGTGTAAACACCAGCGCTCGTTCAGCTTTTTCCTTTGCAATTAAATACAGAAGCAGTTCGTTCTTTTTTTCACGCGGCGTGTATAGGATTTTGTGCGTTAGATTGTCTGCAATAGTTGCCTGACGCGCTACCTCAACAAATTCTGGATCATTCAGGATAGTTGATGACAGTTCTCGAATTGCATCACTGAATGTTGCTGAAAACATAACAGATTGATGGTCTTGTCGTAACTTCCTAGCGATACTGCGCACATCGTCAATGAAGCCCATATCAAGCATGCGGTCGGCCTCATCAAGGACAAAATATTCGGTTTCATCCAAATACACATTACCCTTCTTCAGGTGATCAATTAATCGACCCGGTGTTGCAATAACGATATCTACACCGCGTTGCAGGATATGTGTCTGTGTTTTATAAGGTGTCCCCCCGAAAATTACACACTGCCTGGCCTTTTGGCCCAATGATAAATCTCGTACGTTGGTTGAGATTTGTTGTGCAAGTTCACGGGTTGGTGCGAGTATGAGGGCACGAGGCATTCCCGGTTTTGGGCGGTCTTCATAGTATGATAGCTTCTCAAGAAGTGGCAGGATGAATGCCGCTGATTTGCCGCCGCCCGTTTGCGCAATCCCAATGAGGTCAAGGCCACTGAGCAAGTGTGGGATCGCAGCCGCCTGAATAGCAGTCGGCTTTTCGTAATCAAGGGCATTTACCGCACTTAATAACGGTTTGCCAAGCCCAAGTTGTTCGAACTCTGCCATCAAAATCCCTTCACTCTTTGTGTATAGATATAGAATTATTATGTGCTTCTAACACAAAACCGCACCTTATGCGAAGGCGCGGTTTTTGAAATGTTCCAGAGTGATTGTCAAACTATATTATAGCTAGCTTAGGCATCTGATGCGGTAGAGGTTTCTTCTTCACCATTAAGCGGCATTGATACAGCGCCAATAATTTTGCCGTGCCTATATCCTTCCTGAAGAAGAATTGCGACATGGTCAGCGCCGGCGGATACACCATCTGCTACCTTCAGCGAAATTGATTGCGCGGACCCATCCCAGTCCATTACCATTTCAGAAGCACGTACGACATTGGTATAATGAAGGACGCGGCCTTCATTCTCACCTCTATTAATTTGAACTTCAGCATCACTGAGATACCAAACAACCCGAACAGAAAGTTCCTTCGGCAAGCCTTCTGTTGCTGGTAAATCAAGTTGGATGGTTTCACCAGCAGGGGTTAAGGTAGGTTTTACTTCAATGCGGCTTGTAGCGCGAGACTGATCAATAGCATCACGAATAGCTGAATTTTTTGACCCAATAGCCTGAAAAGCGCCATCAATCACCATTTGGGGTGTGTAAACACCGCCTCGGCCGAAACGTTTGTTATAAGCGGCTTGGCGTTTCGTGTGACTGGGCGATGCGTATGTATCTTCCCAACCCAGACGATCCCAATAATCTACCGCCCAGGAAAGCGTTAGAATATTGGGACGATTACGCATGGACTTGAGCGCGGCATCCGCAGGAGGACAGCTGCTGCACCCTTGGCTAGTGAACAATTCAACGACCGTTAACCTCTCTTCATCTTGCGCAAAACTAGCTTGTGAAGAGAAAACGCCACCCAAAACAAAAACACTAAGAACTATATTTAATAATCTATACATCATTGCCTTATGATATTAGCCCGTTAGTAAACATGCCAATCACCTCTACGTGAATTTTATGTAATTTGTCCCTACTTGTAGTGAATATGACAGTCCATAAGGCATGATTTCCAAGTTTGTAAACCTGAAAACGATACATTTTGTACTAATTACAAGGCAAAATGACTATTGAGCGGCTAGTTTGCGCAACACGTAATGAAGAATCCCGCCATTTTGACAATACTCTGCCTCATCTTCTGTATCGATTCGGCACAAGGCATTGATCGCTTTTGTGGCTCCGTCTTCATAGTGAATAGTGATATTAACACTTTGTCGTGGTGTAACGCGCCCCGCAATTCCTGTAATATCAAATGTTTCTGTACCCTTAAGGTTAAGGCTTAAGCGGTTATCCCCATCCTGAAACTGAAGGGGTAAAACCCCCATTCCCACAAGATTGGATCTGTGAATACGCTCAAAACTCTCAACAATTACTGCTTTAACCCCCAGTAAGATTGTGCCTTTTGCAGCCCAGTCCCGTGATGACCCGGTACCGTATTCCTTGCCACCTACAACAACTAAAGGCGTGCCAGAGTCTCTATATTTAACGGAGGCATCATAAATGCTCATTACATCACCGGACGGTTGGTGTGTAGTCCACCCCCCTTCGGTACCAGGTGCCATTAAATTACGTAACCTAACATTCGCAAAAGTTCCGCGCATCATAACTTCATGATTACCGCGGCGTGAGCCGTAAGAATTAAAATCAACGCGGGCTACGCCTTTTTCCTGAAGGTATTTACCTGCTGGGCTATCGGCCTTAATCGCACCTGCCGGGCTGATATGATCGGTAGTAATGCTGTCGCCTAAAAGCGCCAATGGCCTTGCCCCAATGATATCCGTAGAGGGTTCAATACGATTGCTCATACCCTGAAAATAAGGGGGGTGTTGAATATATGTGCTCTCAGAATTCCAGGCGTATGTTTTACCTTCACTAATGGGTACTGCCTGCCACTCCTCTGTTCCCTCAAACACGTTTGCATAGCGTTCAATAAACATGTTGCGGTTTAGGTTTGCATGAATAGCATTCTGTATGTCTTGATTACTTGGCCAAAGATCTTTCAAATAAACATCCTGACCATCTTTGGTTTTGCCAAGAGGCTCTGATGTAATGTCAACCTTCATTGAGCCAGCAAGCGCATAAGCAACCACAAGCGGCGGTGATGCCAAGTAGGATGCTTTCAAATCCTGACTAACCCGACCTTCAAAGTTCCTGTTTCCAGATAAAACACTGGCACACACAAGGTCATTGTCGTTGATAGTTTTTGAAATTGGTGCCGCCAGCGGTCCAGAGTTCCCAATGCACGTGGTGCAACCATAACCCACGAGGTTAAAGCCGAGCGCGTCCAGATGTTCTGTTAATCCAGCTTTATCCAGATAGTCGGTAACGACCTGCGAGCCGGGCGCCAGCGATGTTTTGACCCATGGCTGCGTCTTTAAGCCCAGTTCATTGGCCTTTTTGGCGACCAATCCTGCTGCGATCAAAACGCTTGGGTTTGAGGTGTTGGTGCAACTTGTGATCGCGGCAATCCCAATATCGCCGTGCGTTAACGTGTAATCAGCATCTTCGACACGATATTCATTTAAGTCATCGACTTTACTATATTTTGTGAGGACATCGTTGATGAAGGAATGCTTTGCTTGATCCAAATCAACGCGGTCCTGAGGGCGGCTGGGCCCCGCAAGTGCTGCTTTTACAGTAGAGATATCAAGCTCGAGAGTGTGGGAATAAATCGGGTCTACGGTGTTCTTGTCCCGCCACATTCCCTGTTCTTGCGCATAGGCTTTAACAAGGTCAACAGTTTCGGGGTCGCGCCCGGTGAAGGTTAAAAAGTCAAGTGTTTGTTGTGAAACTGGGAAAAACCCGCACGTTGCACCATATTCTGGTGCCATGTTTGCGATTGTCGCCTGGTCCGCTAATGTTAGCTGATCAAGCCCATCACCGTAAAATTCTACGAACTTTCCGACAACACCAAGTTCACGCAGCATTTCAACAACCCTAAGAACGAGGTCCGTTGCCGTGATGCCTTCATTCAGTTTACCTGTTAACTTAAAGCCAACAACTTCTGGGATCAGCATCGAAACGGGTTGGCCCAGCATCGCTGCCTCGGCTTCAATACCGCCAACACCCCAACCAAGCACAGCAAGGCCATTGATCATGGTTGTGTGGCTATCGGTCCCAACACACGTATCAGGGTATGCTATCGTTCGGCCACCTTCTGAGTGTGTCCAAACGGTATCGGCGATATATTCCAGATTGACTTGATGGCAAATGCCGGTGCCCGGCGGCACGGCGTTAAAGTTATCAAAACTGTTTTGTCCCCATTTCAGAAACTCATAACGCTCTGCGTTCCGTTCCATTTCCAGATCGACATTTTGCTTGAAAGCTTTCGCTGTACCAAACTTATCGACCATAACCGAATGATCGATCACCAGATCACACTGCGCAAGCGGATTAATCAATTCAGGATCACCGCCCATTTCTGCCATCGCTGTTCGCATGGCAGCGAGGTCAACAACGGCGGGAACGCCCGTGAAATCCTGCATTAAAACCCGTGCCGGCCGATAAGCAATTTCGCTTGAAGACCGCTGTTCTTTTTGCCAGTCAGCGACTGCCTGAATATCTGTTGTTGTAACTGATGTGCCATCTTCGTGTCGAAGAAGGTTTTCCAATAAAACTTTTAATGTATAGGGCAGGCGCGAGACATCACCGATTGTTTGCTCAGCGGCTTTAAGGCTGAAATAATCATATTCTCTTTCGCCAACAGTTAGAACACGCCGCGTATTTAAAGTATCAAGTGAATTATCAGTCATGGAAACCCTCTCAGATTTATTATAAATGCAACACTAACTAGCAATTAATACTTATTTACGGTAGTGTAGATATGTGAAGTTGATACGTCAAAAACAGATATTAAAACAGAATAGTCTAATAGTTTTTTTGGCTATTATTGCATCTTGCCTTTTTTCTAACCCTTCAATTGGTAGTCAAAGTACTGATAACGATGGCGCCCAATATGTGTGGCTAAACCAAGTAAAGCCCGCGAATAGCATTATCAAAAAATATGCAATTCCAAATGGTTATAAACGCATAATAACAAAAAGTGGTAGCTATGAACAATTCTTGCAGAACTTACCACTAAAGCCAAAAAATAGCGAACTAGTAAAATATGACGGATCTAATGTTTGGCCAAACAACCACGCTGATTCAATTATTGAAATTGATGTAGGTACTAGAGACATACAACAATGTGCCGACGTGGTGATTCGATTATATGCAGAGTACCTTTACCAGCAGAAAAGATATGACGACCTCTCATTCAATTTTACTTCTGGAGACGCATTTCCTTATCAGGATTACCTTTCTGGGAAACGTGCTGTAGTTTCTGGACACTCAGTAAACTGGGCTTTTGGGAATAGATCAGAAGACACTTACGATAATTTCCGAAAGTGGCTTGATACTATTTTTGTATATGCAGGAACTGCATCTTTGGCGAGAGACTTGAAGAGGGTTTCGATTAAAGATGCAAAAATTGGTGATGTTTTTATAGACCCAGGTTTTCCAGGCCACGCTGTTTTGATTGTCGATTTGGCTATTGATGCTAATGGTCACAAAAAGGCTATCCTAATTCAGGGGTTTACACCTGCACAAAGTCCTCATGTAATTAAAAGCTTTGATACTGATGCTTGGTTTTCTCTTCATGAGGGTCAAGACATCGATACCCCATTATGGCGTTTTAAAGCCTCACAATTATACCGTTTTTAGAGCGTGTTTCCTTTTTTCTAATTGCAACAAAGACTCCTTGATTTGATCACAATCTTGCCCAATTGCGCGGTGATTCTGGCTTCATAAAATTTTTATGGAGAAAACCATGATTGAATTTACGACAGCACAATTGATTGCGACGATCTTACTCGGAACGATAGCCGTAGGCGGGTTTGCGTTCAGTAAGGTTCAATATAAGAAGTTATTTTATTAAAAAAGGTTAGTAAATTACATTTTATATTCTCAAGTCACCGATCAATTAGAGAGCTTTTCAGGGTAAAAATGCCCGAAAAGCATCAGGCAATCTTTTTAATTGAGACTAGGAATGATCTACATAGTACCATTTTCGTGCTTAATACTTGTTATCGTATTTTGTGTGTTTTTACATTTGTCACTGTTTTTTGAACCGGCAGCACCCTGGTTGCCAGATGATGGCAACAACAATAAAGCTGCTGATTTCCGTATACCCCTTGCGTCATTTGCGCGTAAGGAGCGGTTTCAGCAACTTTTCATTTCCATAAAGAGTTTGATGCTTAGGAAAATGAGCAAATGCTCTTTAGCATTTTACAAAGCGCCCATGAGGCACGTTGAATTTATTCGAACTTGAGTTCAGAAACTTAATTTTAAAACGACCCGTAACCCGAATGGTTGGATAAATAACTATTCTTCAGGCGTTTTTGTTTCCATTGAAAGGGCATGAATTGGCCCTTTCAATTCTTCTGCGAGTGCGTGCATAACCATTCGTTGACGCGCTACGCGGTTTTTTCCCGAAAAGGCATCACTTTTTACAATAACATGAAAATGGCTTTCACCGCCGTCCCGGTACCCGGCATGGCCCCGGTGCTTTTCCGATTCGTCAATAATTTCCAAATGGGTAGGAGAAAGGGTGTTTTCGAGTTTTTGCCTGATAATATCTGCCATACGTGCCATATTTTCTCTCCGTAATGATAGGGTTTCGTAGCGGCGATACCTGTGGTAAGCGCTAAAAAACCAAACTGGCTATTGACCGAACGCGTATGAAGGTCCAACAATCACTGCTAAATTGACCATTTCATATCAATTGACAAGAGGAATTCCTATGACCGCACATGCGGCAGAAAAAATGACGGGTATTTCAATGCCTGATGCCACTGTTAATGTGAGAGAAGTATTCGGTATCGATATCGATATGGAAGTTCCGGCATTTTCTGAACCGACAGAGCATGTTCCAGATACTGACGAGGCATATGTTTTCGACCGTGATACAACGCTCGCTATTCTTATGGGCTTTGCTCACAATCGCCGGGTTATGATCCAGGGTTATCACGGGACGGGTAAATCAACCCATATCGAGCAGGTTGCCGCGCGCCTCAACTGGCCAACTGTGCGGGTTAATCTGGACAGTCACATC
This sequence comes from Kordiimonas sp. SCSIO 12610, assembly GCF_024398015.1. Taxonomy (GTDB): domain Bacteria; phylum Pseudomonadota; class Alphaproteobacteria; order Sphingomonadales; family Kordiimonadaceae; genus CANLMI01. The sequence continues at coordinate 99,447 of NZ_CP073747.1, read as the reverse complement.
AGTCGGATTGATTTGGTTGGTAAGGATGCGATTGTTCTGAAGGACGGGAAACAGGTAACAGAATTTAAAGAAGGTATTTTGCCCTGGGCCCTGCAAAGTCCAACAGCGATTGTTTTTGATGAATATGATGCCGGACGTCCTGATGTGATGTTTGTGATCCAGCGCATTCTGGAGATCGAGGGCAAGCTTACGCTTTTAGACCAAAACCGTGTTATCCGCCCACATTCAGCATTTCGTGTTTTTGCAACGGCAAACACGGTTGGGCTTGGTGACACAACAGGTCTTTACCATGGAACACAGCAGATTAACCAAGGTCAGATGGACCGTTGGAACATTGTTGCTACGCTAAATTATCTTCCACATGAAACGGAAACCAAAATCATCGTAGCGAAAGAGCCAGAGTATGCCACGGAAGAGGGTCAGAAAACTGTTGCTCAGATGGTGCATGTTGCCGATATGACGCGAACAGGATTTATGGCTGGTGATATCTCAACGGTTATGAGTCCGCGAACCGTTTTATCTTGGGCACAGAACGCCAGGATTATAGGCGATGTTGGATTTGCATTTCGTTTAACCTTTTTAAATAAATGCGATGAAGCCGAGCGCCCAATTGTCGCTGAATATTTCCAGCGCGCTTTCGCTCAGGACTTACCAGAATCCGCAGCCTCCTTAATAACAGGCTAAACGACAGTCCATAGTCTGATAATTCAAGGAACCAGCATGACCGACAAAACTGGTCAGAAGGATAAAGAAGATTTTGCGGTGGCTATGGCTGCCGCAACGCGCGCTGTTGCAAGCGACCGCGAACTCGAAGTGACATTCACAGCAGATGTATCAGGAATTGCCGCCAATCAAATCAGGTTGGCTCAATTGCCCCATAAGCCAAGCAAGCGTGATGTTGCGGAACTAAGAGGACAAGCGGACTCGCTCGCTCTTCGCAGTCGATATCACGATGGAAAGCTTCACCGTAAGTTAGCACCGGGGGGTACGCTAGCCCGCGATATTTATGATGCGGTTGAAGAAGCGAGGATTGAAGCGATCGGTGCGCGTCAAATGCATGGTATTCGCGGTAACCTTAATAGCCTGGTTGAAAAACGTGTCTTGGAATCGGGTATCAATCGACCCAGTTCGGATGAGAAAAGCAAGTTAGCAACGATCCTTGGCTTGCTGGCCAGAGAGCGCCTTACAGGGGAACAAGCCCCTGAAACAGCGCTTAGTATCGTTGAAGGACAGCGCAAGTGGATAGAGGACAGTATTGGTCAGTTCCTTGATCAGCTCGAAGATAAAATTGAGGACCAAAAGGGGCTATCTATTCTTAGCCGCACGATCATCGAAGCGCTTATTGGTAATGAACCAGGCGATGAGCTTGAGAGTGATGATGAAAACGAAGCCGATGATGCTCAGGGTGATGCGCCAGAAACACCAGAGGGTGACCCCGATAGCGATGAAGATGGTGGCGACGATGCTGATGGCGCTGATGGCGGCGAATCGAGTGAGGGGCCAGACACGGATGACGAAAGCAGTAGTGAAACTGCTGTAGAAGACCTAGATGATACTGAAGCCGAAGCCGGTGAAGGACAGCAGGAAGGGACGACACCTTGGCGGCCAAACCGCCCGATGGACCAAATGCCGGATTCGCCCTTTTATCAAATCTTTACAGAAGAGTTTGATGAGATCGTTCGGGCAGAAGAACTGTGTGATACCGAAGAGCTGGACCGCCTAAGAAAATACCTTGATCAACAAATGGCACATTTGTCTGGTGCTGTATCCAAGCTTGCCAATCGTTTACAAAGGCGGTTACTGGCGCAGCAGCGACTGCATTGGAACTTTGACTTGGAAGAAGGTGTTCTTGATGCCGGACGCCTTTCACGCGTTGTTACAAATCCGCTCTATCCGCTTTCTTATAAACTAGAGTCAGATACGGAGTTTAAGGATACGGTTGTTACGCTTCTGTTGGATAATTCCGGCTCCATGCGCGGACGGCCGATTTCAATCGCTGCAATTTCTGCGGATATACTTGCCCGTACGCTTGAACGCTGCGGTGTCAAAGTAGAAATTCTAGGGTTTACGACGAAAGCTTGGAAGGGCGGGTCGTCGCGCGATAAATGGCTTCAGGCTGGTCGTAGTAATGGCCCCGGAAGACTGAACGATTTGCGGCACATTGTTTATAAAACCGCTGATAGCCCTTGGCGGCGTGCGCGCCGAAACCTGGGTTTGATGATGCGTGAAGGCCTGCTGAAGGAAAACATTGATGGTGAAGCGCTTCTTTGGGCGCATCAGAGGTTGATTGCACGGCCTGAGGAAAGGCGTATCCTGATGGTGATTTCTGATGGGGCCCCCGTTGATGATAGTACATTATCGGTAAACACAGGTACGTATCTTGAAAATCATCTGAGACAAGTTATTGACTGGATTGAAAAAAGATCACCAGTTGAGTTGATCGCTATTGGTATTGGTCATGATGTGACGCGCTACTATGAGCGAGCGGTAACCATCCTTGATGCCGAGCAATTGGGCGGCGCCATGACAGACCAACTTGCCGAACTGTTTGAAGAAGAATTTAGGCCAAAGCACCAAATGCGCCGTAATGGATAGATCAATGCAGCATAGTTTTAAGTTACCCGTTCGTCTTTTATCCATATTGACAGCTATCGTTGTCTCATCCGTTACAGTGACTGCGGATGAGAAAAAGCCTGAATGGGGCGGACAAAAACACAAAATTACGGCACAGCCTCTTGCCTTAAATGAAGACAATCCCAAGCAGTTATCCGTTGGAAAATTGAGGTTTCTCAATGGATGGGCACTGACAAGCGACCACAAGCAGTTTGGTGGCCTTTCCGCACTTAGGGTGTTCGAAACGGATGCTAGTGATGTTTTCAAAATATTTTCCATCACCGATACAGGCCTTTGGCTTCGCGCGGATTTAGACCTGAATGCAAAAGCACCGTTTACAAATGCGACACTTCGGTGGCAGTCACCGAAATCCGAAGGCAGAGACGGTAAAGCAAAACAGGATTCCGAAAGCATTGTGAAGGTAGATGATGGTTGGCTCATAGGCTTTGAGCAAGATCATCGTATTTTGCATGTGACGGCCCCTGCGAAAAACACCAGACGTTCCAAAATAACGGATCAAATCGATTTTTCCGGCGTTGGTAAAAATGGTGGTGTTGAGGCAATGACCTTAATGCCAAATGGCGAAATATTGGCGTTTATGGAAAATGGCCGTGACCGCCAAGGTCGGTACAAGGCTTTTTTGGCAACTGAAACAACGTCCAAATTGCTGCATTTTAAACCAGCACCTAATTTTCACGCCACAGACGCGACCACACTTTCAAACGGCGATGTCTTGGTGATGACCCGCTTCTTTTCACCAATTGACGGCGTAGCGGCGAAACTTGTGCGGATTAAGGTCGCAGATATTGTCGAAGGCTCGACCTTGTCCGGCGAAGAATTGGCAACCTTCAGGCCACCCTTAACGGTCGATAATATGGAAGGGTTGGATGTCGTCGAATTACCGGATGGTCGCACGCTTGTTTTCATGCTGTCAGATGATAATTTTAGTTTTCTTCAACGAACGATCATGATGGTCTTTGAGTTAACGGACCAATAGGCAAAAGAAAACGCCAGCAAAATTGCTGACGTTTTAGAATTCTTAGATACAACGCTTACTTTATTTTGCAGCAGCTTGTTTTTTCTTGATTTCTTTTTTGATTTTCAAAGCATTTGCTGAAAGGTCAGCATCACGTGCTTTTAGAAGAAAATTATCGAGACCGTGGTTGTGCTCTACGCTTCTGAGCGCATGTGTAGATAGGCGGAATGAAACGGAGCGTCCAAGAGTTTCAGAAATCAAAGTTGCTTTAGTAAGGTTTGGTAGGAAACGACGACGAGTTCTGTTGTTTGCGTGAGAAACATTGTTACCAGTCATTACGCGTTTACCAGTGAGTTCGCATACACGAGCCATGATCTTTATCCTTCGTTTTTCTATCAGGAGCAAAGCCCTGAGAATCTTTATGATCTTTTACCTGCATCGCTTATTCGATTGCAGAACCGCGCGTATATGCGATTCGTCAAGAGCGGTCAAGCAAAACCAATTAATATTTTAATTGATTAACATAGACCATAGTTCACGTAATATTATTCCAACCCCTATTAATGCAATACCTAAAAGAATATTATTAACTTTGAAAATCGCTTTTAGTGATATTCGTTCATTATCGAGTTCACGCTTCATATCTGTAAGTTGGCTATTACGTGAATCCCGTTCTTCTTTAAGAGATTTTTCTCTAATGTCTTTTTCTTGCCGCAAACCATGAAGTAAATCACCAATTTGTTTACTGTGCTCTTCTAAATACCCCTCAAAATTGGTACGCCATTTTTGCTCGTCATCCATTAACGATTTCATTAACCTCAATTCTTTCGAAAGCTCGTCTACTTTTAAAACTAAATCTTTAGTACCTACAGGCTGGTAATTTTTAATAAGGTTTACGAGTTCATCAGGAAAATCATCAATAATTGTATCTGGAATATCGAATTCCATCTTCTCAACATCAGTTAAACGTTGAAATACTCCAGCTATTAATTTTCGACCAGGTTTAAGCAAAAATGGGGCAGAAGAAAAATTATATAGTCCAATCAAGAGGTGTCCTTGATATAATGGGTCTACACATAATCCACCTAAAATCTGCACGCCTTCATGACTTAATTTTCTTTTTGGGCTGAGTGTAATCATCACATCAGCAGATAAATTAATTCGTTCCTCTGTAAGTACAAAAACCACTTCACCCGGGTCGACGGCAACCTTACTACGTTCTAATGCGGGTAACTCTTGTAAATTAATTGGCCCACCAAGAGATGATTTTAGTATTCTGTTGCTTAACCGAAAATCATATTTGATGCCTTCTGCACAGTTTACATCTGCACTTTGTATTAGGTTTTTGTCGTTTATTTCTTTTTTTAGCTGCTCTTCAGAAAGAATAGACGCCAAAGTTTCCTCCCCAACATTTCGTTGCCCCGAATTCAAATCACACAAAATGTTGTACCGCATATTATCAAGCTTGTGAATCCCCATAATTTTCTCTTTAGACGTGTATTTTGAAATAAAAATATAGAACATATCATGAACAAATGCAAGCTATATCAATTTAAACCATTATAAATAAAGCTTATATAAATTTCTAAAAGTCTCAGCTTGGTGTTCGCTCATCTAATCTATATAGGATTAGGTCAGTGATAATTATCTGAAGTCAGTCTTTTATGGTTGGTGTTGTTAAAGCGGTTCTCGGGCCAACAAATACCGGAAAAACTCATTATGCTGTTGAGCGTATGCTTGCATACTCAAGCGGTGTTATGGGGTTCCCTTTACGGCTTTTAGCGCGCGAGGTCTATGACAAGGTTGTACGCGCCAAAGGCGAGCGTCAGGTGGCGCTTCTTACCGGTGAAGAACGTATCGTTCCTGAAGGCGCGAGATATTTCCTGTGCACGGCGGAAGCCATGCCGCGCCATGCGGCGGTTGACTTTGTCGCGGTTGATGAGGTGCAGATGGCTGCAGATCCGCAGCGCGGCCATGTTTTCACCGAGCATATGCTTCATACGCGCGGCCGCAATGAAACACTTCTTTTGGGCGCAGAGACAATGCGTTCGCTTATTCTGCGGCTTGTGCCAGAAGTGGAAATCCTGACACGCCCTCGTTTTTCAAAATTAACCCATATCAAACCGGCAAAATTGCATCGACTGCCGCGAAGAAGCGCTGTTGTTGGTTTTTCGGCAAGCGAAGTTTACGGCATGGCAGAATTGATGCGTCGTCAAAAGGGCGGCGCCGCTATTGTGATGGGGGCGCTATCGCCGCGAACGCGCAATTCACAGGTTGAGATGTACCAATCAGGGGAAGTTGATTATCTGATTGCTACAGACGCAATCGGGATGGGCCTGAATATGGATATTGGCCATGTTGCCTTTGGCTCGCTTCAGAAATTTGATGGGCGCTTGTTCCGAGACTTGCGTGCTTCAGAGGCCGCGCAGATTGCTGGCCGCGCCGGACGCTTTAAAAAAGACGGAACCTTTTCAACCCTTGGCGGCGGTATGGAGCCAATGGACCCGATGATGATTGCCCAGATTGAGGATCATCAATTCCAACCGGTCAAGCATATCTTTTGGCGTAATCATCGGCTTGATTTTAACACGATTAGCAGGCTCATTCGTTCGCTGGAGATGCCAGCGACAATGGAGGGCCTCCACAGGTCTCGCGACTCGGTAGATTTATTAGCGCTTAAGAAATTATCAGAAGATGAAGACATTCAAAATTGTGCAACAACACCAGCCGCTGTTCAGCAGTTATGGGATGTTTGTCAGATCCCGGACTTTAAAAAGCTGTCAATGGACGAGCATATCAGCCTTTTGAAGCGCATTTTCATGGATTTAATGGGTAAAGGCGGCGTTATTTCGCATGATTGGTTCACAAGACAGGTGAAGCGACTTGACAATACGCACGGTGATATAGATACCTTGGCGGCACGAATTGCGAGTATTCGCATCTGGACCTATGTTTCGCATCGAAAAGGCTGGCTTGAAGATGCGGCACACTGGGCCCATGTAACCCGCAGTGTAGAAGATAAATTATCTGACGCATTGCATGAAAGATTAACACAGCGGTTTGTGGATCGTCGGACGGCGGTCCTCATGCGCTCGCTCAGGCAAAAGGGTGAACTCAGCGTGAGCATAGATGAAAATACAAATCAGGTCTCGGTTGAAGGCCATGAAATTGGTGAACTTAATGGCTTTTCTTTCCGCGTGGAAGCAGGGGCTGCACGTGATGACCAGAAGACCCTGAAGGCTGCTGCCGAAACAGCGCTCAGGGCTGAACTTACGCGCCGGGCAAAACTTTTTGCAAACGTAGGCTTTAAAACTCTGGAGTTTGATTTTACTGAAGGACTTGCTTTTCCGAAAATTGTTTGGGAGGGTGCGCCTGTGGCAACAGTTCATCATTCTGGGGCTATGTTTGCGCCGCGCGTGAAGTTAGTTACCAATACGCTTCTTGAGGGCGAGAATGCTGAACTGGTTCAATCGAAAATTCAGGAATGGTTAGACACACGCATTGCTGAGAAGCTTGACCCGATTGTGCGCTTGGCACAAGAACTGAACGGTGAGATTGAAGCCCCCGAAGGCGCAGCACCACTCACGGGCCTTGCGCGCGGAATTGCGTATCGTCTTCTTGAAAATTACGGCGCTATGGCACGAACCGAGATTGATAACGATCTTCGGCAGATTGATCAGGAAGCGCGTAAGGGCTTGCGCAGGTTTGGTATCCGTATCGGCGCATCAAGTTTGTATATTCCGATCCTTTTGAAACCACATGCGACTGAACTTCGCCTGATGATGTGGGCAATGGAAAAGGAAATGTCTGCACTTCCGGGGATTCCGACACCTGGAATGGTTTGGACAGAGACCGAGGAAACGGCGCCAGATGCGTTTTATGAACTTGCAGGTTTCCGTGTTGCAGGCAAAAAAGCCGTTCGTATGGACATGCTGGAGCGTTTGGCCGATACCGTGAGGCCACTTGGGCAGGAACATGGCTGGTTTGAAGTAACCCCTGAGATTATGGGCCTTGTTGGACTGTCAGGTGAAGATTTTGCCAATGTTATGAAAGCTGCGGGCTATAATCATGAAGTTCGTATGGTTAAAGCGGAAGTCGCTGATAACACTGCTGCTGAAACAGCAGAAGAAACCACCAGCGTTACAGAAAACAGTGAAGCAGAAGCGGCAGAAACGCCGAAAGCAGAGGCAGCTTCCGGTGATGAAGTTTCAATTGCTGCCAAAGAAGAAACGCCTGAGAACGGCAATGAGGCTGTGGCAAATCAAGCTGAAGAGAGCGTTTCAGAAGAGGGCGAAGCTTCTAAGGATGACGAATTAACAGAGCGTTATTTCTTCAAGTGGATTTCCAAACGACGCGCGCCGCAAAAAACAGGCAAACCAAACCAGAAATTCACGAATAAAGGTAAAGGGGGTAAACCCCGTTCTGGTAAAGGCCAGAATAACAAGCAAGGTCGTCAAAATCAGAGTTTTAAACCTAAGAAGGAAAAAATTGCTGATCCTGACTCGCCGTTTGCGGCACTCGCTGGTCTTAAGGACGCTTTGTCCAATAAGAAATAATTGATATAATGGAAACGGGCACGTCATCAGACCAAATCAGACTTGATAAATGGCTGTGGTATGCCCGTTTTTTTAAAACACGTTCGCTTGCATCCAAAATCTGTAAAGCTCGTAAAATCCGCATCAATGGTATTGTCTCTTCCAAGGCAAGTGCTACCGTAAAGGTTGGGGATGTTCTGACTTTTCCTAAGGCCGATAAAATAAAAATTGTCAAAATAGAAGATATAGGACAACGGCGCGGCCCTGCGCCTGAGGCGCAGGCTTTATATACTGATCTAAGCGAGCCGGATCTTAGTGACCCTCAGAATAGTACCGAGAAAACAACTGATTATTCTAAGCCAGTGCGTGAACCGGGTTCTGGCCGTCCAACAAAAGCGGAACGAAGAGCAATCGATCGATTGATGGAGATCGACAGATAATAATAATCATTCGCACTTTCAATGACTTAGATGAGCTAAGAATAACAATATAGTTAGAAAAAATATATTGTCGTACCCTGTGAATTTAGGCATAAGGCGATAAAGCCTGAAGGCAATTAAACATTATCCAAGGAATATGAGGAAACTGCCATGACATACATTGTAACTGAAGCTTGCATTAAATGTAAGTATATGGACTGTGTTGAGGTATGCCCTGTTGACTGTTTCTATGAGGGTGAAAATATGCTCGTTATTAACCCGAACGAGTGTATTGATTGCGGCGTTTGCGAGCCTGAGTGCCCTGCTGAAGCGATTCTTCCTGATACTGAGGACGGTCTTGAGGAAATGCTTGAGTTGAACACAAAATATTCGGAAGAATGGCCAAATATTACAGTTAAAGGTGAACAACCTGCTGATGCCGATGATTGGAAAGACAAAGAAGGCAAGATGGAGCTGTTCTCTGCAAATCCAGGTGCAGGAAGTTAAGTTCTTAATATAAAAGAAAATTTAGCTTTTCTATTCTGAAAGGGTTAGCATGATTTGTTAGCCCTTTTTACTTTTTCCAGCCTAATTCATGTTTTTAGCCGTTTTGACTGTGAAAAAGGTTAAAATTATGTTACAATCGCCCTCGATTTAAGCATTTAATCAAGGTTTTTATAGCTTGTGTGCTTAAAGTGATGACGTTCTCATCAAGCCAAGCCATGTGGCGAGCCGTATTGTGTTTTTAATTTCGAAAACACTCAGGTTCGCTTTTTTATGGTGGCTGTCTCCGCTTAATTGCGGATAAGGCTGAACATTTATAAATGCTCTTGGCCTTTGGCAAACCAAGAAGGATAAAAGAATATTATGGCAAGCAAATCAGATAACCATCCTTTTGCAGTTGATGATTATATTGTTTACCCAAAGCACGGTGTTGGCCGGATTATCGAATTAGAAACCCAGGATATTGCAGGAATTTCATTAGAGCTTTATGTCATTCGTTTTGAAAAAGAACGCATGACACTTCGCGTTCCAACAAATAAAGCAGAATCAAGCGGGATGCGTCGTTTGTCGTCCTCGGCGACATTGAAAGAAGCCTTTACTACACTCAAAGGTAAAGCGCGTATTAAACGGACAATGTGGTCACGCCGCGCACAAGAATATGAAGCAAAGATCAATTCTGGTGATCTTGTCTCTATTGCAGAAGTTGTTCGTGACTTACACAGAAGTTCTGATCAGCCTGAGCAATCATACAGCGAACGTCAGATATATGAAGCAGCATTGGGCCGCCTTGCGCGTGAGCTTGCTGCTGTTGAGGAAATCGACGAAGAAGCAGCGATTGTAAGACTAGAAGCAGAACTTGCTGCTTGAAAGTCAGATACCATCGACGAATAATTAAAACCCCGCAAGGTATTATGCCTTACGGGGTTTACTTTTGTTGTAACTACTCTAGCTCTTTTACGATCGTTAGATGGGCTGGTGATAAGAGTTCCAACCTCGGCCCACCTTTATAATCAACCCAGCCTCTCACTTCGATTATGGTGTTTTCCAAGGTTAGAGGGTTTATATTTGTCTTTTCAAATAGTTTCAGGGTTTTTTCATCAATCTCAACTGTAAAATCACGGCGCCAGTTATCGCCAAAATTCAAATATATTGTCTTTCTGACTTTGGCGGCACTGGATACCGATCCGCGAACAAACAGAAATTGCCCGGTACGATTTGAGAGTAGTTTGATATTTTCTGCATTGATTGTTTGATAGGCATCAAGTTTCCATAATCCGAGCCTGTTTTCTCTTGCAACTCGTTCTGTTTTTTGAATTGCCTGATATTCAGGTGTATCAATAAAAGCGGACGAGGGATGTGGGTATAGAATGGCATGACCGGATTTAACCATTTCATACTGAACCCAAACTTTGTCTTCTCTCAGCACATGTGCCCGTACGACGGATCTATGATCCCTTGCCCTTTTATCGCAGTATAGCTTTAGGTTTTGACCTTGAAGAAGCTCATTTAAATATTCTCTTGAAACAGTTGCATGCGGCCATGATGTGTAAGCAGCAATATCTTCCCATAATTTGGGGGCAATAAGTAAATCGAGTGATACTTTCCCAATCTCTTCTGTCTTGAAGCTATCGCCGCTAATCGAATGAATTGATTTTGTCGAACCACATGCAGATAACCCGGAAGTGTCAAGCTCTTGAGCAGTGATTTGAAAGCTCATAAACATGAGTATCAAGCAGAGCATACTGGATTGGCGCAGACATTTCATTTCTATAACTTTACCTTGAATACGCTAAAAGTCTATTCATCGTTGACGCCGCGTCAGATCGGCATAGTATGAGCGATAATTTTCGTTGGCCTATAGTCAGGCTCTAACCCGCAATATTATGAGGTGATATCATGCAAATCCCCGCAGTTACGCTAAAAACCCGAGTTCGTGATGAAAGTATCGGTGGTGATAATCCATTTCGTTGGCAGGATGTAACGACTGACGATTTGTTCAAAGGCAAGAAAGTTGTGATTTTTGGCCTTCCCGGCGCTTTCACACCGACTTGTTCTTCCACGCACCTTCCGGGTTATGAAGAAAAATATGAAGAACTGAAGGCGCTCGGTGTTGATGACGTTATTTGCATAAGCGTAAACGATGCCTTCGTTATGTTTCAGTGGGGCAAACATATGGGCGTAGAGAAAGTGCGTTTACTTCCCGATGGCTCTGGCACGTTAACTTCACGCCTTGGTATGCTCGTGAAGAAAGACAACCTGGGCTTTGGCCTTCGGTCTTGGCGTTATTCTGCGCTTGTTGAAGACGGCAACATTACCAAAATGTTTGTAGAGCCCGGTCTTGATGATGATTTTGGCGCTGATCCATTTGAAGTATCAGACGTTGATACAATGCTTGCTCACCTCAAAGGTTAGTGAGTAAGCAATTTAGATATTGAATAAATCGAGCCGTTACACGAGAGCGGCTCGGTTTAATAGGCGATACAACCTTTTAATAGCTGCCTATGGTCATTTGTTAAACTGCTTGAGCGGTTGAAAGCATTAAGATATAGCATGATCGTTGTGGTCCCGTAGCTCAGTCGGATAGAGCACCAGATTCCTAATCTGGGGGCCGGTGGTTCGAATCCACCCGGGATCACCATTCTTTCAAAGCATATTTTTGCCCTTACACAGCTTATCAATGACCTATGGGTTTTGATTGTGTGTTTTGAGCCATTTTAGAACGCCTTCTGCTGCTTGTTTGCCTTGTGCCAGGCATGCGGTGATTAAGTAACCCCCGGTTGGAGCTTCCCAATCAATCATTTCTCCAGCACAGAATAGACCCGGTTTGTCTTTGACCATAAGGTTTTCATCAAGACCTGAAAAACACACGCCGCCAGCGCTACTTATGGCTTCTTCTATTGGTCTGGGTGTTTCCAATTTTATACGCGTGGATTTAATGGCTTTTGCAAGCGCCGGTATATCACCTGAGTGTAGTGTTTGTTTTGGCCGGCATTCATAAAGTAATGCGGATTTAACCCCTGCTATGCCAACAGACCGTTTTAGGTGCGTTGACATTGATTTTTTGCCGCGTGGTTTAGAGAGGGCTTTTGTAATATCCGCTTCTGAGCGATCAGGCGCCAGATCAAGTTCAAAATATGTATTTTGACCAGCTTGTAGTTTTTCCCGGGCAAAGCGCGAGAGTGTATATGTGGGACCACCCTCTACGCCGTAACTGGCGATCATCAAATCGCCTTGTGTGCAGTGTGTTTCGCCCCTATTATCTTTAATTGATACTTTGATATTTTTCACGGGTGTGCCAGCGAAATTGTCGATTAAATGTTTGCTCCAGTTAACAGTGAACCCACAGTTGGATGGCGCAAAATTGGTAACTTTAATATTGTGGTTTCTTAAGTAATCGCCCCAGTCTCCTGTACTACCAAGTTTTGGCCAGCTTGCGCCCCCAAGTGCGAGGATGGTGACGCCGTAGTCATGGAATTGATCGCCGTTTGGCGTGTTGAACACTAATTGCCCATCATTGTTCCAACCTGTCCAATGATGCCGCGTGAAGAGTTTTACCCTGCACATTTCGAGGCGCTTGATCCAGGCCCTCAATAAGGGTGATGCTTTCATTACTTTTGGAAAGACGCGACCAGAGCTGCCAACAAATGGCTCGTTACCTAACCCTTTCATCCAATTCTGTATATCGCCGGGTGAATGGCTCTTAATGGGTGCGCTTAAATATTTTTCATATTCATTATAGCGCGAAAGAAAAGCATCAAATGGTTCGTTGTGGGTGATGTTTAATCCCGATTTACCAGCCATCAGGAATTTGCGCGCAGGCGTTGGCATACGCTCAAAAATATCAACCTGATATCCATTTGAACCTAATATTTCCGCTGCCATTAATCCAGATGGCCCAGCGCCAATGATTGCAATTTTCACAGCTTTAATACTGCCTTATATTTTCTCTAAGAGCCTAAACGGTCGATGATTATTGAAACGAGTGGTTATGTAATGTTGCTTGTTTCATCTGCGTAGGGGTGACCCTCCTCGTAGGGGGCACCTTCCGCTACATAATAAATTTGCTCAGCAATATTTGTTGCATGGTCACCGATCCGCTCAATATTTTTAACGATGAACAGATAATGTGTGCAAATCGTGATGTTGCGAGGATCCTCCATCATATAGGTGAGGATTTCCCGAAACAAAGATGTGTAAAGTTGATCTACGCTTTCGTCCTGCGCAATCACATCCTTGGCGAGTTCACTGTTACGCTTACGATAGGCGTCTAATACATTGCTAATCATGTCCCCGACCATCCGACTGATATTTTCAATTGAACGCGACATGGAGGGCATGAAGGACGTGTTTGACAGTGTAATTGTGCGTTTTGCGATATTCTTGGAATAATCGCCCATACGTTCAAGGTCATTGGCGATTTTTAAGGAAGCAACAACAGCCCGCAAGTCAGCAGCCATCGGTTGCCTGAGAGCAAGCAACTGCGTGGCTTGTTGATTGATGTCTAATTCCAGCTGATCAATATTTTTATCTTCGGCAACTACATTTTGTGCCGTTTCAGCGTCGCTTCTGATAAGGCCAGAGACAGCATCCGACAATAACTGTTCAACGCGGCCACCCATTTCCGCGACCATCCGGTCGAGCGCTTCCAATTCATCATCATAGGCAGTTACAATATGTTGAGTTGTAACCATAATTCTATCTGCCTTTCTGATTAACCGATACGCCCTGTAATGTAGGCTTCGGTGCGTTTGTCATTCGGGTTGGTGAACAACGCGCCTGTTTCCCCTTTTTCTACCAGATCACCCTCATGAAAGAAAGCAGTATAGTCGGACACGCGGGCTGCTTGCTGCATAGAATGGGTTACGATCACAATCGTATAACGTTCTTTCAGTTCATGAATCAGCTCTTCAATTCTGGCTGTTGCGATAGGGTCCAGCGCAGAACAAGGCTCGTCCATCAAAATAACTTCCGGTGATATTGCGATTGCACGCGCAATACAAAGCCGCTGCTGCTGCCCTCCTGATAGGCTGGTGCCTGATGTGTCGAGGCGCCCCGCTACTTCTTCCCACAAACCTGCCCGTTCCAGACTGGTTTCTACAATAGCGTCTAACTCTTCCTTGTCTTTTGCGAGGCCATGAATTTTAACGCCGTATGCAACATTATCATAAATGGACTTTGGAAATGGATTTGGTTTTTGAAAAACCATACCGACCTTGCGCCTAAGCACTTCTACATCAACACTTGGGTCATAGATGTCATATCCGTCAAGGGTAATAGACCCTTCGACAGAACATGCACTGATCAGGTCGTTCATTCGGTTTATACACCGAAGAAATGTTGTCTTCCCGCAACCGGAAGGGCCGATCAATGATGTGACCTTGTTGCTTATAATATTCAAATCAATATTTTTAAGCGCAATATGGTCACCATATGAAACATCGACACCTTGTACGATAATTTTGGCATTAGCTTCTGCGGACATATCGGAAATGCCTTCGGTTTTTTGTGTTACCATTTTTTTTCTAACTTTTTACGCAGAATAATAGCGGTTAAATTCATAATAAGAAGGAAAACCAACAATACCAAAATAGCAGCGGCGGTTTTTTCTTCAAAACCTCGCTCAGGGCTTTCTGCCCATAGAAAGATTTGGACAGGCAGTACGCTGGCAGGGTCAAAAATTGTGTCAGGGGCCTCGACTATGAATGCCAGCATTCCGATCATCAATAAAGGTGCTGTTTCACCGAGTGCGCGCGCCATGCCCAGAATTGTACCCGTAAGCATTCCAGGGAGGGCGAGTGGTAGAACATGATGAAAGACAGTTTGTAATCGTGAGGCCCCGACACTGAACGCGGCCTCACGAATGGAAATGGGAACAGACTGCAGAGCAATCCGGCTTGTTATAATGATGATTGGCATGGTCATGAGCGCGAGAACCATTCCGCCAACAACAGCCGCTGATCGCGGTAAGCCGAAAAGGTTGAGAAACAGGGATAGCCCAAGAAGACCAAAAATGATTGATGGTACCGTTGCGAGGTTATTAATATTGACCTCAAGGAACATTGTATATTTATTTTTGGGTGCGAATTCTTCCAGATAAATAGCTGCTAAAATACCAATTCCAAAAGATAAAAACAGACAAACAAGCAGCATATATGCGGAACCAACAAGCGCGCTGCCTATGCCAGCCCGCTCAGGATCACGGCTATTCCCGCCAGTAAAAAATTCGAAGTTAAATCGCTCCCGAACTTGGCTATTGCTGCGCCAAAACTGTAGCCATTTTTTTTGGCGGTTGCTTAAGCGTTTGTTTTCATCACTGTCTTTTAAAGCGGATACCACTGTGTTGGAGAGAAGTACCCATACTTGGTAATTTTTGTTATCCGTCAGGTTTTTCTGACCTTCAATATGATGAATAATATCAATCTCAGTACCATCAACGACCATGCTGACCGCCTCACGAAGTGCGATCCGGTTCTCGACACCTTCAAGGTTCTGGCGCAACACATCGTGGAATAGTTGATAGGGTTGGTTCTGATATTGTTCATATTGGCTTTTTTCTACAGTCAAAGCTAACTCATGTACTGTGAAAGCACCGAAGCTCTTCAACGTGATCGCAATGATCAAAAAACCCAGAAAGGCAAGGCTTGATAAAACAGCAAGAAGGCCTAAAAGTTTGAAACGTTTTTCTGCACGGTAGCGCTTATCCAGTCCAGGAAGCGAAGCCATTGAAAGAGGATGATGTTTAGTCATAAGCTTCCTTATAACGTTTTACGATCCAGTTCCCTAAAATATTAAATGTGAGTGTAATAATAAAAAGCGTTAGTCCGAGTGCAAAGGCGACTAACGTTTTGGCGCTATCAAATTCCTGGTCCCCTGTAAGCGCCAGTACGATTTGAACTGTTACCGTGGTTACGGCTTCAAGGGGATTAAAACTTAACTGGGCTGCAAGGCCTGCCGCCATAACAACAATCATTGTTTCACCTACGGCTCGTGAGGCTGCTAATAACATACTCCCAGCAATACCAGGGAGAGCGGCTGGTAAAATCACTTGTCGAACGGTTTCGGATTTAGTTGCGCCGAGCCCAATCGAGCCTTCTTTTAATGATAACGGTACAGCAGAAATCACATCATCAGAAAGTGAGGACACAAGGGGTATAATCATCACTCCCATAACTATTCCTGCTGAGATTGCAGCTTCTGAAGCAACGTCCAATCCTATGGCAGAGCCGAGATTTCGAATAAAGGGTGCGATTACAATAGCAGCAAAGAAACCATAGACTACGGTTGGTACACCCGCCAATATCTCAAGTGCGGGTTTGATAAAGGCTCGTTTTCGCTCCCCTGCGTACTCTGCAAGGTAAATAGCGGAAAAAATACCGAAGGGCGCTGCTACACAGAGTGCGATGAAACTGATGAGGAACGTACCTACGAAGAGGGGGATAGCCCCAAATGCGCCAACGGACATTCCAGTCTCTGTTTGCAGGGCAGATTGAGGTTTCCATTCAAGCCCAAACAGAAAGTCGATAAAACTTACCTCGGCGAAAAAGCGTAGTGATTGAACGATCAAAGAAAAAATAATTCCAACCGTCACCAAAACTGCAATTGCGGACGATGTAATCAAGCAGGCTTTTACAAATATATTGAATACACGCTTGAGACTGTTGGAGCTATCCATTTTGAGGGGAGAAGTGCCCATTATTGAACCCCTCCCTTTGTCATAGCGTTAGATACTGAATTTCTGTAGCTTTGATGTTCTTCGGCACTCATGGGTATGAGGCCGCGGTATGCCAGGTAGCCATCTTCACCGGTAGCAGAGTTAGCTAAAAAACTGTCAACGAATGGCTTTAAGCTTGGAACTTTTGATACTTTCTCACCTTTTACATAGAAAAAAAGTGGCCGCGAAATTACATAGCTACCATCCGCAATCGCTGAAAAACTTGGTTTGACACCATTGATACTGGCCGCCTTTACCCTGTCGTGATTGCGGTCCAGAAAACTGAACCCAACAATGCCCAGCGCGTGATCGTTAGAACCCAGTTTTTGAATGATTAGATTATCATTTTCACCAGCTTCGATATACGCCCCGTCATCGCGAATAGTATGACATATTGTGTCAAATAAGGTCGGCTGAGTATATTCTAATACTGCAATTTCTGGTAATTTTTTGCAGCCTTGCTCCATCGCAAGGTCTATGAATGCATCTCTGGTCCCTGACGTTGGGGGTGGGCCTAAAACCTCAATTTGTAAATCGGGTAATTCAGGATTAACATCTGACCAACGCAGCGCTGTATTTTTTTCAAATCTACCATTGCTGCCGGGTATAGTGTCTGCAAGTGCCAAAAATATATCGCGTGTTGTGATCGAAAAGTCGAGACTGCCAAGCGCATTCGCCAGAACGATACCGTCATACCCAACTTTAACTTCGATAATGTTGTTCACATTATTCCGTGCACAATCTGCACGTTCGGACGCAGTTATTGCCCGGGATGCATTTGTGATGTCGATCGTATCCCCGCCGGTGCCAGCGCAAAAAAGTTTGAAGCCGCCCCCCGTACCTGTGCTTTCTATGATTGGGGTTTTATATTGTGTTAAACGCCCAAAACGTTCTGCAACCACAGTTGAAAAGGGATATACGGTTGAAGATCCGACAATGCGCACTTGTTCGTTTTCATCGGCATAACTCGATGCGGATAAAAAGATCAGAATAGCTAACGATAGTAAGCTATTTTTTATGAACAAAGTGAAGGGCATCAGTGTTCCATCTTCAGCAATTCGATGCTTGCTATTAAACATGCGTTAATGCGCTATCTTCAAGACTGGTATATGACGTTTAGATGACACTTTTCTTACAGTTAACTTTCGTGTGACACCGTGGTCCGTACTGTCAAGTTTATTGACATTACCTACTATTCCGTGATTATCGGATGCATGTTTATTCAAGGGGTTTGGTGATGAAACAGATATTGATACTTTTGGGTCTTCTTTCTTTGATAGGGTGTTCGTCTGAAGACGGTCAGAAATCAGCTCAGTCGGAAGAAGAAGCACGCTGGGAACAATATGCAAGTAATGTCACCATCACGCGCGATAAATGGGGTATACCGCATATCCACGGTAAAACAGATGCTGACGCAGTTTTCGGTATGATTTACGCTCAGGCAGAAGACGACTTCAATCGTGTTGAGTTAAATTACATCAACGCACTTGGTCGTCTCGCCGAAACTGAAGGTGAAGATGAAATATACCGTGATCTTCGGATGAAGCTTTTCATCGATCCTGAAGATATGAAGCAAAAATATCAGGAAAGCCCGGAATGGCTTCAGAAACTGATGAATGCGTTTGCTGATGGTATGAATTATTATCTTGCGACCCACCCTGAAGTGAAGCCTAAGGTTATTGATAGATTTGAGCCCTGGATGCCACTTGCTTTCAGTGAAGGAAGTATTGGCGGAGATATTGAGCGGGTATCCTTAAATCGATTAGAAAACTTCTATGGTAACCCTCCAAAGGCATTGGCGCTTGAAACCCGTCACTTATTTGAGGAGCCAACGGGTTCTAACGGATTTGCGATTGCGCCTTCGAATAGTGCAACTGGTAATGCCCTTCTTCTCATTAACCCTCATACATCTTTCTATTTTCGTGCAGAAGTTCATATGAAAAGCGATGAGGGCTTGAATGCATACGGTGCTGTAACATGGGGGCAGTTCTTTATTTATCAGGGCTTTAATGAAACAGCAGGATGGATGCATACCTCGTCGGGTGCTGATGCAATTGATGAATATTTGGAAACCATCACCGAAAAAGAAGATGGGTTTTATTATCAATACGGGGATACAGAGCGTAAGCTGACAGCCAAAGAAATAACCGTTCCTTTCTCAGATGCAGATGGGATGAAGGAAAAAACTTTCACGGCTTATTATAGTCATCATGGGCCGATTATCCGCAATTTGGACGGCAAATGGGTTGCTGTGAAACTAATGCAGGAACCCGTGAAAGCGTTGATGCAATCCTATGGGCGCACAAAAGCTAAAAACTATGCAGAGTTCAAAGAAACTATGGAACTGCATACCAATAGCTCGAACAACACGGTGTTTGCGGACGCAGAGGGGAATATTGCGTATTTCCATGGCAATTTTATTCCCCGGCGTGACCCAAAATTTAATTGGAGCAAGCCAGTTGATGGTAGTGACCCAGCGACTGAATGGCAGGGGCTGCACACGGTTGATGAAACTGTGGGTGTATTAAACCCCGCAACAGGGTGGCTTCAGAACACCAATAACTGGCCGTATTCGGTTATTGGTGAAGATAGCCCTAAACAAGGAAACTTCCCTGCTTATATGGCAACCTTCCCGGAAAATTATCGAGGTATCAACGCTGTTCGCGTTCTGAAAGATAAAAAAGGCTTTACACTCGATAGTCTTCGTGATGCTGCATACGATAGTTATCTTGCGGCATTTGCTGATCTTATTCCGTCGCTACAAAGTGCGTATCAAAATACAGATAACAGTGATCCTATAAAAGCTGATATGGCGGCGCCGATGGGTATGCTTGACGGTTGGGATTACCATTTCTCATACGATTCTGTCCCAACGTCAATTGCTATATATTGGGCGAGGGAAATGCGGAACAATGCACTTATCCCGGCACGCAATGCCGAAATTTCGGTCTATGAGTATATGATGACCCGTACATCGCATGCTGAGAAACTCTCAGCGCTGAAAAAAGCAGTTGATACACTGGAAGCTGATTTTGGATCATGGCAAACCCCATGGGGTGAGATAAACAGATTCCAGCGTTTAACGGGCGATATTGTTCAACCATTTGATGATGGGCAGCCAAGTTATCCTGTAGCGTTTCCATCTGCGCGTTGGGGGTCTCTTGCGGCTTATGGTCAGCGTACCTTCAATGGAACGAAAAAGACGTATGGTACACGAGGCAATAGCTTTGTCGCTGTTGTTGAATTTGGTGAAAAAGTTCGGGCTAAAGCCGTGACAGCTGGGGGACAAAGCGGTGACGTTAATTCACCGCACTTTGCAGACCAGGCCGAATTATATGCTAAGGGTGAACTTCGGCCTGTATTTTTCTACAGTGATGACATAATGAAAAATGCAGAAAAAACATACCATCCTGGTGAATAATAATAACAATTCACCTAGGCTTATTAAAGCCTGGGTGGCCCGCTTGAAAGTATAATAGTCTTGAATATCCTCAGATTTGTAGCGATTTGTATTTGGTTTGCGATTGCGCCATCCTTCATAGTTCATGCTGTGCCCGATTGGCCAGTTGAAGGCGAAGGGTTGCAGGTAGATAGCAATATCACCTTTGGGCAGCTAGATAACGGTATGAAATATGCCATTGTGGCTAATGAAACGCCAAAAAATGAAGCAACGATAAGGCTTTATTTTCGCGTTGGGTCCTTTATGGAACGCGAAGATGAGCAAGGGATTGCCCATTTCACCGAACATATGGTTTTTAATGGCACTAAAAACATTCCTGAGGGTGAGTTTACTAAATTATTGGAACGCAAAGGATTGGCCTTCGGCGCTGATGTTAATGCGTTCACGTCTGCGGACCAAACAGTTTATATTCTGGCTTTACCAGAAGTAGATAACGATACGATTGACACGGGTTTTACCCTCATGCGGGAAATTGCAAGCAATGTTCTTTTTGAACAAGAGGCCATTGACCGTGAGCGCGGCGTTATTTTAGCGGAAAAGCGTCGCAGTAATGAAAGTGCCACCCGCGTTTTTAAGGAGCAAATTAACTTTTTAGTACCCGGTAGTCGGATGCCCGAACGCCTCCCAATCGGCATTGACGAGACTATCAACGGTGTGACGCGAGAACAGTTTTTGGATTTCTATTGCAGTTTCTACCGGCCGGAAGAAGCTTTTCTCGTATTTGTCGGCGATATTGATGTTTCCGCTATTGAAAAACGGGTGACTGATAGATTTTCTGATTGGAAAGCATGCGGCCCCAAGCGCGAGTTAAATTACATTCAGGATAACGTCGACCTTAAACAAGATTTTGGTCTTGATTCGAAGGCAACCGTTCTGGAGAATTTTCAATCTAGTGTATCGCTAAATATTGTTGCTCCTCTCGAGCCTTATATCGACAATAAAAAAACTCGAAATGATGGCTTGTTACACCAAACGGCTTTGAACATTATATCACGGCGTTTTGACAAACTCGCCCGGGAAGATAACGCGCCCTTCATAAGTAAAAGTGTTGGTGCAAGCGCGTTTTATCAAGAGGCAGCAATCCGCAGTATTTCCCTTGGCATAAGTGATGAGAACTGGCCAAGTGCACTAGGTCTTATTGAACGCGAGTTTCAACGGGCTTTACAGTTTGGCTTTACCCAAGCAGAAATTGATGAGCAGATTGCCAACTATACCACAAGTTTTGAATACCGATCGACAGCTGCAAATAAGCGCTCCACAAGTGCAATTGCGCAAATGCTTTTGTCTCGCTTTCATTCAAATGCAGTGGTTACACACCCAAACGATGATTTAGCAGACTATTTACGTTTCAGGGAGCAGATAACCCCTGAGGCCGTCCATGATATCTTCAAAGACTATTGGTCTGCGGCACCAGCGAAATACTATCTTCAGCTTAATCAACCGGTTGATGGTTATAAAAAGCTGGTTAAGGACAAAGTAATAGCGGTGCGAGTAGAAGATTTGGTTGCACCTGTTGAGGAAACAGTGAGTCGCTTTGCCTACACAGATTTTGGCACACCAGGAACTGTTGTTAGCAAAAACTATGATGAAGCCTTGGGTACGACAAAGATCAAGTTCGCTAACAACTTAATGCTCAATCTTAAAAAAACAGACTTTCAGGATAATACAATCCAGATTTTGCTGCGCTTTGGGCGGGGGTTTACAGATATTCCACGGGACTTGGCTGGGATCGATAGTTTGGGGCCTTTTGCCTTCACCAGTGGTGGCCTCGGTAAGCATGATATTGAAGAAATTAATCGTTTGCATGCAGGCCAAACCGTTAGCCCGTCGCTCGGTGTAGGCGGTGACACCTACGTGATGAGTGGGGCTGTAATTCCGCGTGATGTGCTGCCGCAGCTTAGGTTATGGGCCGCCTATATGGTTGATCCAGCTTACAGACCAGAAGCGTACGGCCAGTATAAACGAGTTGTTGAAAGCATTTATGCAAATGCAAGCACAACACCGGGTCAGGTTCTTCAAAATAATATTGGCAAATATATATATGATGATGATCCTCGCTTTTATTTGCAAAGTAAGGAAGAATTGCTGGCCTTAAAGGTTGAGGATTTTGCCTCGTTAATCAAAAAGGCCCGTGAACGGGGCGCTATTGAGCTTACTTTTGTGGGGGATTTGGACGAGGAAGCGATTATCAATGCTGTAGCGCAGACCTTCGGTGCGCTAAATGAGCGTGAGCCAAATTTTGCGGACTATGACAGAAAGGCAGTATCCTTTCCGGCAACAGGAAATGATGTGACTATCAGCCACAAAGGCGATGCCGATCAGGCAGTTGTTCAGGTTTATTGGCCCACTAATGACGCTAGTAATTTTGAGGATGTTATCCGTTTGAATTTACTGTCGCGGATCATTCAAAACAGGCTCCGTGATACCATCCGCGAAATGCTGGGAGCGTCTTATGCACCGGGGGCTGGTAATTCATCCTCGTCTACTTATGACGGTTATGGGTATTTTGTTTTGGGAAGTGATGTAAAAACCTCTGATGTTCAATCAGTTACTGATATTTTCTACCAGACAATTGATGCTTTGAAAGCGGAAGACGTCACCGAAGATGAATTGCTTCGTGCGCGAAAGCCTTTAATTGAACAAATTGAAAGTGCGAAGCAAAACAATGGTTATTGGTTGGGGCTACTTCAAAGCCTTCAAAGTGAACCAGAAAGCATAAAATGGCATTTTGATCAGCAATCAGTATTGGAAGCAATCATACCTGCGGATCTTAAACTGGTGACGAACAAGTATTTTGATAGGTCCAGGTCGGTGGCTATCAAAGTTATTCCAGAAGAAGCTGTAAAAGATATTGGCAGGTAAAAATAACTTCTTGTCTGTCATTGTAAGCCATAAAAAAACGCCTCTGTAATAACTGCAGAGGCGTTTATCCTATTTGTGAATGAAGCTAAAAAACCACGCGACTATTCAGCCGCTGTTATCTCTCCATCCGAAGACTTTGGCGCGCTATCTTCGATGACACGGATAGCTTCACGAAGCGCGTCTAGTCGGTCTTCGTATTTGGTGTCAGCAGGTAAACAATGATCTGCGTCTAGGCCGTTAAGGATTTGAGCGATTTTATCGCTCATACCGGTTACATAGACGATTTTATTGCTCTTACCAGCATCGCAAGCGATCGTTTCAACAGCGCGTGCTGCCGAGACATCCATAAACGGTACGCTTGAGAAGTCCAGGATGATCGCCTGCGCTAAGCTCTTTGATCGCTCGCGAACCTGATGACCAAGATCAGCTGCAGCACCAAAGCTCAAGGGGCCACCAAATTCAAACAGTAAAATTCGGCCTTTAGCACGGTCGAGAATTTCACGCTCTTCATCTGTTGTTACTCTTGGCTCTGCTTTGGCGAAGTTCTGGAGCTGCTCGTCAGCTAGTTGCTTAACGAACCCAAGAGCTGCTAAGAATACGCCCAGTGCAACGGCTTGAATAAGGTCGATGAAGACAGTGACACCAAGAACAACAGCCATCAGAACCAAATCCCAACGTGGGCCCTTGTGTGCATTTTTCAGATAAGAGACATCGATGATGTCGTAACCAACTTTGACAAGAATACCAGCAAGAACCGCATGCGGTATTTGTGAGGCAAGTGGTGCCAATACAACAACAACAGCGACGAGAATAAGAGAATGGATCATACCTGAAATGCGTGTTCCACCACCTGACCGGATATTTACAACTGTCCGCATCGTGGCACCAGCACCAGGAATAGCACCAAAGAAGCCAGCGATAGCATTACCAATACCTTGGCCGATTAATTCACGTTCTGAATGGTGACGAGTGCGGGTCATATTATCCGCAACAAGCGATGTTAGCAGGCTATCAATGGCACCAAGAAGCGCCAGAATGATAGCAGCTTCAAGTACAATGATAAAAGTATCACCAGAAAAACTAGGGATCATAAACTCTGGCAGTCCAGTTGGAATATCACCGAGGATTGGCGCCCCCGGAATAGCAAAACTTAAAAGTGTGCCAATGATCAAAGCAGCGAGTGCCCCAGGTACAAATTTACCAATTGATTTAGGCCAGAAGAAAATAACACCAAGCGTGACTAAGCCGATAATAAGCGCAGAAAAGTTCGGGTCCATCACAGCACCAGGGATCGCGGTAATCGCTGGTATTGTGCCGCCGCCTGCGGGCTCATGGCCAAACAGTCGCGCGGTTTGCAGAAGGATAATAATCACACCGATACCACTCATAAACCCTGAAATCACGGGATAAGGTACAAGTCTTATATATTGTCCAAGCTTAAGAACACCAAAGAGAATTTGAATTAAACCTGCAAGCACAACGGCCGCGAATACATATGCGGGATTTCCACTTAATGAAGCAAAAACGCCAGCAAACACGACAACCATTGGGCCTGTCGGACCTGTGATCTGTGTATTAGTGCCGCCGAATAGTGCTGCGAAAAAGCCAACAATAATGGCGCCCCATAAGCCGGCGATTGGCCCAGCACCAGACGCTTCCCCAAACGCCAAAGCAAGAGGCAGTGCAACAATACCGGCGGTCAAGCCGCCCGTTATATCGCCGCGAAGATTAGATGTGTCGAAAAACTTCATGTTATTGCTCCCGGATCAAACCGTTCCTGTTGCTTTATGCGCTATGACTACAAGAGTCTGCGCCTGCCAATTTGGCGAATTCAGCCGCATAACGGTCATTAACCGCGACAAATTCGTTGCTATCTTCGTCATAAGCACTGACACCACCAGTTTTGATGTCATATACCCAGCCATGTAGCTCAAGCGTACCCATTGCAAGTGCTGTAGCAACTGTCGGGTGAGTGCGAAGGTGCTGAAGCTGAAGGATAACATTCTGTTCCAAAAGCATGGACATCTGATCTTGTTCAGCTTTGTCCTTGCCAATCTCTTTTACAATGTCTACCGCCGCTTTTGAATAACCAAGCCACTCCTTGATATGCGGAAGGGCGTCAAGGCCGTCAGTGTTCATGGCACCCTTCATCGCGCCGCATTCTGTGTGGCCACAAACAACGATATGTGGAACCTTAAGGGCAGCAACTGCAAACTCTATTGATGCTGTCATGCCGCCAGTGTGACTTGTGTGCGGTGGAACAATATTACCAGCGTTCCGGCAGATAAATAATTCTCCAGGGTCTGTTTGGGTGATCATCGCAGTTTCAATACGCGAGTCTGAGCAAGTGATAAACAAGGCTTCGGGTTCTTGCCCTTGGCTTAGTTTTTCAAAAAGCTCTTGCTTTTGCGGGTATACTTCGTTTTGGAACCTTACGACTCCGGCGGCAAATTTAGGCATAGTGTTTTCCTCTACTGTTCTACACAGAACACGTTATGACCAAAGGCGGCGGGCATCATTGATGCTCGATTGACTGATGCCACCCATACGGCCTTCTACAAAATTAAGGCCGTCCACGACCCAGGCTGCGATATCTGGTTGAATAAGTTGATAAAAGTGATGTCGACCATCACGGCGCTCTTCAACAATACGATTTAGTTTTAGTAGGCTTAGATGCTGTGAAACACGTGGGCCAGCCAGGCCAAGTATTTCGGCAAGCGTATTCACATCCTTTTCACCGGTCTTTAGCTCTTCAATAAGTCTAATCCGGTCAGGGTGAGACATAAGCTTGAATATTTCAGCGAGTTCTTTTGCTACTAATTGTCTGCTTGGCACTGTCCTCTCCCAAAACAGTTATATTCATATATGCATATATACGCAG
Organism: Kordiimonas sp. SCSIO 12610; assembly: GCF_024398015.1. Lineage (GTDB taxonomy): Bacteria > Pseudomonadota > Alphaproteobacteria > Sphingomonadales > Kordiimonadaceae > CANLMI01. The sequence continues at coordinate 73,486 of NZ_CP073747.1, read as the reverse complement.
ATATATAAGTATTAATACAAGCAAATATGTTGAAAAAGCAACACAAACAGGTTCACAATTTTGAGAAAACTATGAATGTCGGCACTTATTCGATTGGAAAATTATTTGTTGAAACCAGAAATGCTCTTGGAATTCAAGCTTGGCGGCTCTGCGTTTAGGCGTCTGGCACCGTAGGTTCCCGTGATACCTGAGCACCAGCGGCTTCAGCAAACTTTTTAAGCATCAGGTCAGGGCCAGCGAGTAGCAACAACCCCAATTGTTCTGATCCACGCCAACGTACCACACCTGCAAAATCACCGAGTTTATCGATTTCGAGTATCAAATGTTCATCAGCGTTGAATTCCTGGCTGCATGAAATTAAGGCACCGGCAAGAGAAATGTCGCGCACTTCACAAGGATAGGATTGATTGTCTGCTGTTGTTAGCTGACCTTCCCAGATAACAGGAAGTCGATCGTCGCCACGTTTTTCAGTAATTGTCACAGCTGTTTCCTTGTTATGTTATCTAGATCTTTGTTATTCAACTGACACACAGAAGCTATCGAATTTTTTGCTTGTGTCAAACCCTGATACAATGCCATGAGAATATATGTCTAGAAAATATAATAAGGATCAGTGATGAAGATAGTCATTGATGGTATTCGCTCAGTTTTTTTTAACCTGGCATTTTATTTGTTTACAATTGTTTTTTGTACATTGGCTTTACCGGTTGTTTTCAGCAAAACTGAAAAACCAGCGCGAACTGTAATTCATATTTATTGCAAAGTATCGTTGTTCTTTGCGCGCTATATCATGGGAATTCGCTATGAATACCGTGGGGCAGAAAAGTTGCCTAAAGAGGGCGCCCTTGTATTGGCAGCGGCACATCAAAGTTATATGGATCCGATCCTAACTTATATGCTTAGGCAGGACGTAACCGCGCTTGCGAAAAAAGAACTGTTCCAAATTCCTATGATTGGGCCGTTAATTAAGCGAATTGGTGTTATCCGTATTGATCGTAAATCAGGTAAAGCGCATATGGGGATGACGGACGTAGCCATTCGCGTCAAAAATGAAGGTCGCCCCCTTATTGTTTATCCGCAAGCTACAAGGGTGCCGATCGGTCAGCGTAAAAATTTGAAACCCGGGGCCTTTTTCATTCAGAAAGAAGGCGATCTGGATGTGTATCCTGTGGCCACCAATACGGGTGTTTTCTGGACTAAAGGGTTTTGGCATCGCTCGGGGCTTGTTATTTTTCAGGTCCAAGACCGTATGAAAAGCGACTTAGAAAAAGACGATTTCATGCAAGAGCTTGATACGCTTGTGGTAAAAAATAGCGATAAACTCATTTCCGAAGTTGGCTATCAGAGGCTTTTGCCATCAGAATAGGCGGATAATAGCGCCCCATAGCGGTGTATTTCTATCGCTCAAGAAAGGTTTAATCTCGATATCGTGAAGAAATTATCGTCTCTGAATTACTTGTACATGGTATAGACTGATCTAAATATTCATTCAGAGTAACGAATAAATACGAGCTGGGTCGAAGATTATGCGAATGGCAGTAAAACAAAAGTCAGGTGACGAGCTTACAGATGCAATAGATCGATTGCGTGATCATCGGGCGCGCTATCAATCACCTACCGGGTTACGTTTTAGTAAAGTTAGCGATTTCATGCGCAAAACTATGTCGGTTTTGTTCCCGCAGTTTTCAATTGATGACCATGCCGATGTCAATCTTGATGATCAGGTCGTCGACTTGGTGCAGATTTTATCGGGTTTAATTCAAAAAGCGATGAGCGACCTTAGTGAAGCTGAAACAGATGCACTTGCTCGGGATTTTGTTACCCAGTTACCCGCCATTGCGGAGAGCTGTCATTTGGATGCGGAGGCATTGATCGAGGGCGACCCCGCTGCCGAGTCTTTAGAAGAGGTAATTGTTAGTTATCCGGGCTTTTACGCAATTGTGGTATACCGTGTCGCTAACGCGCTCTTGAAACAAGAGATTCCGATGTTGCCGCGCGTTCTAACGGAACTTGCGCACCAACGAACCGGCATTGATATTCATCCAGGCGCAACAATTGGAAAATCATTCTTCATTGACCACGGTACGGGTGTTGTCATTGGGGGTACGGCTGTTATCGGTAATAATGTAAAGATTTACCAAGGGGTTACATTAGGGGCCTTGCGGGTGGACCGGGCAGCAAAATCGACGAAACGGCATCCAACAATTGAGGATAATGTTGTCATTTATGCGAGCGCGACCATTCTTGGCGGGAATACTATCGTTGGGCAAAATTCAGTTATTGGTGGTAATGTCTGGCTTACGAAATCCGTACCTGCGTGGTCTCGTGTTATGTTTAAAGCCTGCGATACCGAAGAAGTGATTCCGATGCAGCCAAAAAATAGTTAAGTTGTTACTGGCTGCTAATTTCATTTATATTAGAAATAGATATTTAAACAGGGGAGCGCACTCGTGAAGGCACAATCTATTCTGGAAACCATTGGCAATACACCACATATTCGCCTTGGGCGTATTTTTCCTGAGCATGAAGTTTGGTTAAAGCAAGAGCGAACCAATCCTGGAGGTTCTATTAAGGATCGTATTGCGCTTGCGATGATTGAAACGGCTGAGCAGGATGGGAAATTGAAAGAGGGCGGTGTTATTATCGAACCAACCTCTGGAAACACTGGTATTGGCCTTGCTATGGTTGCAGCGGTTAAAGGATACCGTTTGATACTCGTAATGCCAGAATCTATGTCCATTGAGCGCCGTCGATTGATGCTCGCTTATGGTGCAGAGTTTGTCCTTACTCCAAAAGAGTTGGGGATGAAGGGTGCCCTTGCAAAAGCGAGCGAACTTATCGAGCAAACGCCTGGTGCATGGATGCCAGCACAGTTTTCAAACCCTGCCAATTTGGAAGTTCATAGAAAAACAACAGGCCCTGAGATCATTGCAGATTTCCCAGATGGCTTAGATTATATGATTACAGGCGTTGGAACAGGTGGTCATATAACCGGTTGTGCTGAGGTTATGAAAGAAGCAATGCCTGAATTACAGGTCTATGCTGTAGAACCAGCGTTATCACCTGTTTTGTCGGGCGGTGACCCGGGACCGCACCCTATTCAGGGTATTGGAGCAGGCTTTGTTCCAGATATTATGAATACAGATATTCTTGATGGTGTTTTGCAGGTTGAACCAGAGCACGCGAAAGAAATGGCACGCCGCGCAGCGCGCGAAGAAGGGATGTTGATCGGATTATCCTCGGGCGCAACATTAGCAGCTATTGAAAACAAGCTTGCTGATGTCGAGAAGGGTAGCAGGGTTCTGGGGTTCTGTTACGATACAGGTGAGCGATACTTGTCCGTTCCAGATTTTTTACCGACTGAGTAAAGAAAATTCAACACTGGATGGGGCCGGATATAATTCGGCTCTATTCTTCAGACCCTAACCCTGTCTCCAGTCGAACGATCAAAGCAATATCGTCCCCCCGTAATGTCAATTCTTTATACGAGCCGCGTGGTAAGGGAATGCCCAATTCGATGCAATGATTTAATACAGCCGCTCCGACTTCGCGGCTATTGAAGCTAACGGCCTCTGAACCATCAGCCGGGAAATAAGCAACACTAACCTCTCCTTCTTTATCGAAAGAGCTTTCAACCTTTATAGGGGGTTCGGAAGAAGAGATTTCTTTTGCATCCAATAGTGGTACCAAAGCTTGGATTAACTCGTCTTCAGTAAAAATTATGCTACGCGATTCTTGTATCATTGCTCTCGCCCCAGTGATGTTGGCACTGTATCATAGTCTATGCAAAAAAGATCTATTGATCAAAAACTTTTTGAAATCATGATGTTATAGATGTATCCGGAGCCAGTCGTCGTTGTTGCCATGCACGGATAATTGCATTGGCAACAGTTGCCAGAGGTATTGCGAAAAACACACCCCAAAATCCCCAAAGGCCGCCAAAAACAAGCACTGCGATAATAATTGCATTTGGATGCAAATTCACTACTTCAGAAAAGAGAAGCGGAACAAGTACGTTACCGTCCAAGGCTTGAAGAACAAGATAAACACCGACGGCGATTGCCATCTCGCTTCCAATTCCCCATTGAGCGTAGCTAACAAGTGCAACAGGAATTGTTACGGCGGCAGCACCGATATACGGAATGATTACACTCAGTCCCGTTGCAACAGCCAAAAGCGTTGCATAGGGAAGATCGATTATTTGATATGCGATGAAGGCCGATAGACCAACAATAACAATTTCGTAGACCTTGCCTCTGGCGTAATCACCAGCCCGTTGCAACGTTTCCCGCCAAACCTGTTCAAGGAGCGGTTTATCAGAAGGTAAAAAATTAGCTGCCCAATTCAACAGAGCATCTTTATCTTTCAAGAAGAAGAAGACCATCATTGGCACTAAAACTGTATAGATTATAAAGGTAACGGCTCCTGTAACACCACTAAGGGAATATTCAAGTAACCGTGGGCCAAGGTTCGCGATCTCGTTCCCTAAACCATTTAACCATTCCTGTACCTGAGTTTCAGAAATAAGATCAGGGAACCTTTGTTGAAGCGCAAGCAATTCGTTTTGAAGCCGCACAACCATATTTGGCGCTTCATTTATAAATTGCGTAATCTGATTAACAAGCGGAGGAACAACAGCTAAAAGTGTAATTACACTCAAAAGTATGAAACCTAAAAATACACTTATGAAAGCGAGGCTAGACCTGACGCCTTTACTCTTTAACCATTCGATTGGGCCATCAAGCAGGAAGGCGATAACAATCGCTGCAATTGCAGGTGCCAGCATACTTCCAAACAGCGTTAACCCGATAACGGCCAGTGCGACCACCAGAATAAGCAGCACAACCTGTGTGTCGGCAAATGTCTTATTGAACCATGCACTGATCATATTCATTGGGTATATCGCCTATGCTGCCAATAGGGTTTCAAGCTGTGTTTTCTATATCATATCAATCTGATATCTGAATGTGCTATTTTCAAGGCTTAATGCTTTTCTGCGCTTTAACCTGTGCTAGCGCCGCCATCAACGATTATATTTGCCCCGTTTGTATAGGATGCTTCTTCGCTTGCGAGATATAAAATTGTTTTTGCAACTTCGGCAGGGTCTGCCGGCCCATTTTTTGGAAAACCACCTGCAAATTTATCCATATCGCCACCAATATCATCAAGCGCTCTTTTAAACATGGGTGTTAACATTGGGCCGGGTGATACTGCATTGATACGGATATTTTTATCTGCATAATCAAGGGCAGCACTTTTAGTCAGGCCAATAATTGCGTGTTTTGTCATCCCATAAGCGGCCATCCATTCAGCGCCAGACTTGGACAGAATTGATGCTGTATTAATGATAGCACCGCCGCCATTTTCCAACATATGTTTAATTTGATGACGCATGGAATACCAAACACCCATGACATTGGTGCGCCATACATCTTCGACAACATCCGTATCCTGATCTGCGAAACGTGCTGCGCTGTGGCTTATGCCAGCGTTGTTGAAGGCAATATCAATCTTGCCTGTTTGTTCGATGGTTTTAGCTACAAAAAGTGCAATGTCATCTTCGTTTCTTACGTCACAGGGAAAATAGTATGATATGCCGCCTTGCTGGCGAATATTTGCTTCAACATCTTGGCCTGCTTTATCATCCAATCCACAAAAGCTGATATGGGCCCCTTCGCTAGCAAACGCATATGCTGCTGCTGCTCCGAGGCCAGAAGTACCGCCTGTTATCAGAATGGATTTGTTTTTGAAACGCATGGCTTTGTTTCCTTTATCAAGGCAGCAAGCCCTATAGGTTTGGCAGCTTTTATGCAAGCGTTTAGGTATTAATTAATGGGAATGACTGTGCTGATGAACAAGCCATTTAGGTAGCAAAGGCCTAAAGAAGGCACGCGCACCCATATTGATTGTAATCAACGTCACAATAGCCAGCCAAGAGAAGAAAATGACATGTCCCTTTTCTGTCATCGGCAGGATGTCAGGCCATATTGCTGTGAAGCATGATACAATCAGCCAACTCAGTAACGACCAAGGTGCTGCGCGCTCAGCGCCCTCGATAGCGTTACGCCATGACGTACCTTTGCTGCGAGCAATAGCAGCAGATGTTAAAAGCATAAGAATTAGGATTGGGCCAATCAACAGACCGCTGGCCATCATCATATCAATCGCATGTCTGCCTGACGTATGATCATGTCCTTGTGGTGCCGTGACCGGCGTATGGTGTAAATAGTGTGCAATGATTAATGCGATGATGAATAAAACACCGATAGCAGTCCCTAATTGCTGTGGCAGGTTGGTTTGGGTTTCGGTTGTTACATCTTTTGTATGTTGGTCCTCACCAATCGGGTGCATAACCACATGAAGCAGTGACCCTGCAGCAAAGGCTTGCCAGTACCCTGCCAAAGGAATGTTGTACCAATCACCAGCAAAGGCAGCCAGAAAATACCCGATTAAAGTCATGACCCCAAGACTGATAAGGACAACATATCCACCTGCCGAGCTGAGAACGGGCCTCAGTAACCACCAGACGGATATCGCTACGCCGAACCGGTGCAACAAAATACCAGCGGCAAGAAAGTATCCATTCAGATCGTCGCTTGCAAATGCCAGTATAGCCCCGTCGCTCGCTGCATGAATAACCAACGCAAAGGAAGCAATGACTAATAAAATTCTATGGGTCATTTCCTCTGTTTTGTGGAACAGCTTTTCTGCGATCCATGGCATAATAAAGCCGGATACGGCGATAAAGAGCGCTAATAGACCACCGTGTGCCAGCGCTTCAGGCAGGAGCGTAAGTGTAATCAAACCAAGCACTATGATCATAACAAAGCCATCAAACCCTACTTTTAGTCTGGGCGCACGGGATGCGAGCCGCGCCAACAAGGGCGCCACGAGTAGAATAAGAAGTGATAATATCAGTGTTATATCCATAAGGATGGTGATACCTGTCTCGACAAATAATGTACAGTTATAATATCACAATATTGGATATATTTCGAGTATTTCAATCGTCTATATCCCCGCATACAGAAAATTTGATGCGAGCTGTTGGTAAAATACTATCTAAACAGTTTCATATATATGCGCCCGCAAGCGTTACAGGGCTTGCTCCGGTTCCCAATTTAAACCGCGCAATGCCCGCTAAGTCTGCTGTATTTAGCCCGCCCAGGTCCAAAAATCTGATACCGCGTTCCCGCAATGTCAGAATTCCGTGCCATAGCACCAGATTTTGTGCATTCAAATCACGTGCATCATTGCCGGCCCAGCCAATATGATAGGTGGCAGAATTACCGTGAAGAAGAAACAATGCACCCGCTATCTTGGTTTTTTTAGAGGAGGCAATTACACTGACGACGGCGTCCGCTGAGTTCTTCACTGTATCAACATAAGCAGGAACTAAACCCAGCGGAGTTGCCTGATAACCGCGGGAACTTCTTTGCTCGCTCTCTTGCTCCAGCAGCCAGCTATATTGATGGGGTTTGCGGCCACCAACGGCAATCTGAATATCAGAATTTTCTGCTTTTTTAAGTTGATTACGCCACTTCCCCTTAAGCGACATGCGGATTGTCTTCTCGTCAGGTCTGAGGTCAACCCATGCTGTTGAAAAACCTGTCATAACCTTTTTATAGCCGGCGGCGTTCAGGCTCGATACATCAGGGTTTGTAATATCTATTTCTGGAAGTAGCGCTAGAAAATTCCATTTTATTTTTGGGAATTTTTTCCTAAGTGCTTTTAGTGCCTGCATTTTCTCTTCTGAGTCGACATCAGATAACCAAACGGGCCCACGAAAAATTGTTGTAAGGGATAATAGGCCTAGAAAGCGCCTTTGCAGAGCAAGTGCCAGGGCAATTTTTTGATTATTCTCGTTATATATTTCAATTTGAAAACTATGGCTGCCAAATGCCTCTAAGGCTTTGCCGTAAGCCCAATATTGCTGAAGAGGGATCGGGGTATCGCTGCTTATATCACGCCACATAGCGGGGTTTAGGATGGAAAATTTAATATGCGGCATTACGGTTCCATATAGCTCTTTCGCCCTTAAGAATAACTTGATAGCATGCTTATATGTTAAAGAAACGCCAAAAATTAGAAGCCGTAATGGGGTGGAAGATTGCGCCACCCAGATTGACTATATGGGCTTATTTATATGGGTTAATGTATCTTGCGCTGCCGTTTCTATTGGCGATGCTTGCGCTTGATATTATTTTTTATACGTTGTTCAGGGAAGTTTGGGGTGCCTGTTACGGCGTCATGTGCTTGTTCGAATAATATCAAACAAGCACAATCTTTATCTCTTTACTTAGTTTTCAACTGAAATCAGTTCAACGTCAAAAACAAGTGTCGCATTTGGTGGGATGTCGCGTCCGGCACCGCGCGTTCCGTAACCAAGCTCTGCAGGAATTGTTAGCTCCCATTTGGCACCTTCCTGCATCAATTGAAGGGCTTCAGTCCAGCCCGCAATTACGCCGTTAACCGGGAACGTTGCCGGCTCGCCGCGAGCGTAACTGCTATCAAACTCAAGTCCATCAATCAGGCGCCCACGATAGTGTACTGTTACATTTGATGTTCTCGATGGTTGTACGCCTTTACCTTCTTCTATCACTCGGTATTGAAGACCTGATTCGGTAACTTTTACACCTTCTTTTTTGGCGTTTTCTTCCAGGTATGCTTTTTGTGAAGCGGATTGGGCCTCGATCTCGGCCTGAATTTCTTCGGGGGTTTTACTGTCGAGTAGCTCAACTTCAAAAACCAAAGTTGCATGGGGGGGAATAGCTTGGCCAGCACCGCGTGGGCCGTAAGCAATATCAGATGGTATTGTAAGCTCCCATTTGGAACCAACTTTCATCAGTTGTAATGCTTCGGTCCATCCAGGGATCACGCCGTTTACCGGGAACTGTGCAGGTTCTCCGCGGGCGTAGCTGCTGTCGAACTCGGTACCATCAATTAAGCTGCCTTTATAGTGTACTGTAACTGTCGATGTATCACTAGGCATTGCACCACTGCCTTCAGAAATTACACGGTATTGAAGGCCTGATTCGGTAACGTTAACACCTTCTTTTTTGGCATTTTCCTCAAGGTAAGCAACTTGCGGTTTTTTAAGTTCCGCTAGTGCTGCCTCTTGTTCTGCACGAACCTCATCAGCGGTTTTTACATCCAACAATTCAACGTCAAAAATAAGTGTTGAGCCACCAGGAATTGGGCTGCCCGGGCGTTGATCATCGCCGTATGCGAGTTCGGCTGGAATAGTGAGTTCCATCTTGTCGCCAACCTGCATCAACTGAAGTCCTTCAGTCCACCCCGGGATCACTCTGTTCAGTGGGAAAGTAATTGGTTCACCGCGTTTGTAGCTGCTGTCAAATTCCGTACCATCGATCAGGCGACCAGCGTAATTAACTGTCACGAAATCTTCGGCTGTCGGGCGTTTGCCAGTACCGTCACCAGCTTCTAGCATGCGATATTGAAGACCGCTTTCGGTTACCTGAATGCCTTCTTTTGATTTGTTGGTTTCCAAAAAGGCAATGTTTTCAGCCTTGTATGTTTCATTCTCTGACGGGGCGTCTGACACAGTATCGTTGCCTTCCTCAATGGTTGTTTGTTCAATCGAAGCGTCCTGCTGTGCAGTTTCTTCTTCTTTCTTGTTGTCACCACAGGCGACAAGAGATAAGCCAAGCGCTGACATCAGCAGCATGTGGCGGGTTTTTTTCACGCTATACATGTTGGGACTCCATCCTGCGTTTGCGCCAGACACTAGCGTCATGCGTAGCAACGGGAAAGCAAAATCGAGGAAAAATCGCAATAATGTCAGAAAGCTTAGAAAAATCAGAAAAGCTTAGAGAAATGATTTTGGAAAAAATAAATAATTCCAAGTCAATCGCTCCGAGGGAAATCGCAGAAGCCAGTGCACAGGAAGGTGAGGATTGGAGAAAATTACTGCCAAAGGTGAAAAAGGTTGCGATTGATCTGGAAAGTGAAAATCTTTTGACTTTCCTTCGTAAAGGGAAACCGATAGCATCAAAAGGCCTAAAGGGGGTCTATCGTTTAGCAAAGCCAGAATAAGGTAGCTTGCTGACATACCGGTACAGGCTGGGCATGGAAGATTTATCACTCTGTAACATGAAAGTGCTGCAAACGCTGGAAAACGAAGTCGGCAGGGATGTATTGCCGATACTGGTTTCGTCTTTATGTGATGAAATCAGCGCCAGTCTTACGAACTTTGACAAGTATTTTGAAACTCAAAATTGGCAAATGTTAGAGATAGAATCGCATGCACTAAAAAGTGCAACCCTATCTTTTGGTGCAGAAAATCTTAGCCAAAGATGCCGTGAAATTGAATTCGCTATCAAAGAAAACCAACCTCAACCCCATATTCATAGCTTGATCAAAAATTTCAATATGCAGGCAAAAAATACATTGGATCATTTTGAAAAAATGATCGCTTAGAATAATTATGAAATTAAGTTAATCCCTAAAGAATAAGGGATGCCACTTCGGCTTTCACCAATTCCAGGCCCCAGCCTTTTTCGCTGCTTGTTGCTAATATTTCTGGGTGGCAAGCAATGAAGGTCTTTGCGTCCTTGGATGTTTTTTCGATAATTTTTTCGCGGTCGGCAACTTTCAGCTTATCGAGTTTCGTTAGAACAATCTGGTAATTAACCGCTGCTTCATCGAGCATTTTCATAATCTCGCGGTCATTTTCTTTTAGCCCATGGCGACTATCGATCAATAACATAATCCGGCGCAGGCTTGCCCGGCCCCGCAGGTATGTCTTGACGAGCCGCGTCCAGCGTTCAACTTTCTTTCGTTCAATTTTTGCATAGCCATATCCGGGTAAGTCAACCAGATACAGTGGCATGTTCATGCCGTGCCCCATTTCAAAATAATTAAGCTCTTGGGTCCGCCCGGGTGTATTTGACGTTCTGGCAAGGGACTTCCGCCCAGTAAGCGCGTTAATTAAGCTTGATTTCCCCACATTTGAACGCCCGGCAAAGGCAACTTCAACCCTGTCGGGTGGTGGAAGTGTCTCAAGGGATACGGCACCCTTAACGAAGTCAACGGGGCCTGCAAACAATAGGCGGCCCCGATTAATTTCATCATGTGTGAAGCGTTCTTCTTCTGACATGGATCAGGCCTTGTTGGCCGCTTTAGCAGCGCGGCGCGCTGATTCCTTGCGCATAATGTACCATTGCTGCGTAATAGACAGAAGGTTGTTCCATGTCCAGTAGATCACAAGACCCGCACTAAAGCGCGCCATGATAAATGTGAAAATAATTGGCAGGAAGGCCATGATTTTCTGTTGGGTTGGATCCATATTAGTTTGTGGGTTCAGTTTTTGTTGCAACCACATTGTTACACCCATCAGGATAGGCCAGATACCAATCGCGATCACCGCAGGTGGGTCAAACGGTATAAGGCCAAACAAGTTCAGCGGTGTCACCGGGTCTGCCACTGACAAGTCTTGAATCCAGCCAAAAAATGGCTGATGGCGCATTTCAATCGTCACATAGAGCACTTTATAAAGCGCAAAGAAAATTGGCATTTGAATCAGGATCGGCAAACAACCGGCAAGCGGGTTGATTTTTTCCTTCTTATAGAAAGCCATCATCTCTTGCTGAAGTTTCTGACGGTCATCCTTATAGCGTTCTTGCAAAGCCTTCATTTTTGGCTGTGCGTCTTTCATGTGGCTCATGGACACATAAGACTTGTTAGCAAGCGGGAATAAAACCAGTTTGACAACCACAGTGAACAATAGAATGGCAACACCGAAATTACCGGTTAAACCAAATAAGAAATGAATGCCTGCGAAAAATGGTTTTGTCAGGAAATATAACCAGCCCCAATCGATGGAACGATCGAATAGCTTGATACCAAATTCATCTTGGTAATTATCGATCGTTTCAACAATTTTCGCACCAGCATATAGCTGTGTCTGTGTCTCGAAACTTCCGCCAGCAGGTACGCTCGCTGCTTTTTCAAGATACGAGGCTCGGTAACCCCCTGATGCTTTGTAAGATAGGTTTGATACAGCTAATTGTTTGGCTTGGTCAGGGATTAAAACGGTCATCCAATATTTGTCTGTAATACCCATCCAGCCACCAACAGATGTGGTACTTTCAAATTTACCACCATCGGCATCCCGAAGGTCTTCGTATGTTTGCTCTTCCAGATTATCGTCAAAAACACCGATAGGGCCTTCATGTAAAACAAATAAGCCGTCGGTAACGGGTTCCTGTTTTCTATCAATAAAACCGTATGGTCGCACTTGGATAGGGTTACCCGAAGTGTTGTTTACGGTCTGGGTAACAGTAAACATGAATTGTTCATCGAGTTCGATTTTGATGAGAAATTCGATACCTGCTGCATTTGTCCAGCGAAGTAGTACAGGCGATTGGGGGGTTAATTCTGTGTCTGAGCTTGTCCAGATAGTCGTTGCTTTTGGCAGGTCGTCTGCTGAAATCGAGGCATCTACAGCTGTCCACCCAAAACGCACAAAATACCCGTTATCTTCATTAGCAGGGACAAGAAGTTGAACCTTCTCTTCGCCGTTCAATTCTACATTATGATTGGCGAGAAACAGATTATCGAACCTTGCGCCGCCCAAGGATATAGAGCCAGACAGTTCAGCATTGTTAATAGCAATCGTCTTGGCGTCCGCGTATGTGTAGTTCCCGGATGAGCTTTGATCAGTTTGTGGGTCAACAGAAACTGCAAGGGGCAACGAGGGTGCGTCGTCTTGCTCGATAACGCCGGCATTTTCTGTTCCTTCAATCGCAGCTTGCTCTGCTTGTAGTGCTTCATACTGGCGCTGTGCTTCGATGCGCGGTCCAGCTATAAAATACTGATAACCAAACAAAATAATGCCAGACAGAACAAGTGCCAGAATAATATTTTTATTTTCACCCATGGGATACTTAACCCTGTTTTTCCTGCTGGTCTTTACCAGCATACTGTTTCTGAATATCGCGTTTTGATGTTGCCTCGGGAACAGGGTCATATCCAAACCCACCCCATGGGTGACATCGCATGATGCGCCTTATAGCGAGCCAACCCCCCTTGAGTCCACCATGAACACGCATTGCTTCAATTGCATAGTGACTACAGGTTGGCTGATAACGACAGTTTGACCCTAATAAAGGAGACAGGAAAAGTTGATAGAACCTTACAAAAGCAACCAATACCCTAGTGAGTATGCTTCTAGAAGTGTTGGTATTATCTATATTTTTCATGGGTTTACCCATAAAAACAACAATCCGTTCCTGTATTATTTTGACCGTCTTTTTGACTTAGGTTCTAAATCGGCACCTTTGTTTAATTTTACAAGAGCCCATTTCATGTCAGATAATATTTTTTCAAATGGATAGCTTATGGCACTTTCTCGGGCGATTATTACGTACGCCCAGCCGCCATTACCATGTTGAGCAACAACCGCTCGTGCCGCTTCTTTCAATCGTCTGCGTGCTTTGTTGCGTTTAACGGCGTTTCCGACCTTTTTTGATGCTGTAAAGCCAAGAGCGATAGAATCGCTGGTAAGGTGATCAGGTTTTGCCTGAATGATAAAGCTGGGTGTGATCCATTTTCGCCGAGTCCCTGCAACGCTCAGATAATCGATGCGGTTTGTTAAGCGCGTAACAATCACATCCATCTCTGTAGCTCCGGGCTTATGGTTCAAAACAGTCAAAATAATAAAAAAGCCGACCAGATAACTCTTGGTCGGCATTTTAAGCGCTAGCTTACTGAGTTTTCAGCACATTTAAGTGCTTAACCCCTTATGCAGAAAGGCGTTTACGGCCTTTTGCGCGGCGTGCATTAATGATACGACGACCACCAACAGTTGCCATCCGCGAACGGAAACCATGGCGACGCTTGCGTACGAGCACACTTGGTTGATAAGTACGTTTCACTTGTCATACTCCAGATTTATGCGAACATTCTCGGTATGAGCGGCTCGCCAAAATTCGATGGCGGTGTATAGCGGTATGCAGCCACTAAGTCAACCTATGAAACAATTTATTTCATTGTTCATAATAATGTCAATTTTGAATGAAACTATAATCTATTCCGCTTGATCTTGAGTTCATAGAATAATAGCTATAGTCTTGAGTTAAGATAAGAAATGTCCGTTTTAATCGAGTCTGAAGTATTAAATGCCTGAATTATACCGACCAATGACATCAAGCTTACGGTCAAGATTGTTATTCTTGACTATCATATTTGTCATGGTTGTTTCCATGTTCGTTTACCTTCCCTTGATCGCGACATTTCGACAAAACTTCCTGGAAGAGCGGCTGGCTGCGGCACAAGTGGCGGCCCTGGCCGCGACGGCAGACCCGAATCAGGCTGTAACCCCGGACCTTGAAGGGTCACTTCTGAATACCGCTGGTGTTATTGCCGTTGTTATGCGCAGGAATGAGCAAAGTATTCTGCTTGGTGGGGATGTAATGCCACATGTGGCACATGCGTCCTATGATTTGCGTAATCCCATGCTCGGTATGCTGATTGCTGATGCCCTTGATACCTTGGAAGCCGATGGTGATAGAGTTATTCGTGTCGTTGGTAATTCCAGATTATCGGGCACTCGTCTACTTGAAGTGACGATTGATGAAGCCGATTTGTATCAGGCAATGACAACATATTCGAATAATGTGCTGTTGCTTGCGATCATTATTTCGGTAGTCACAGGTATACTTGTTTATGTTGCCCTTCATTGGTTGATGGTACGACCAATGCGCCGGATTAAGGATAGTGTGGTTGGTTTTCGTCGGAGCCCGGAAACAGAAGACAAGTTTCTGAAAGCAGGAACAAAACGGTCCGATGAAATTGGCCTTGTTGAACGTGAATTATCACGCATGCAATCAGAATTGCGTCAGAACCTAAATCAGAAAACCCGATTGGCTGAACTTGGTGAAGCTGTTGCAAAAATTAATCATGATCTCAGAAATATTTTAGCGACAGCTCAGTTGGCGTCTGATGGGTTGAAACGTGTTGAGGACCCGAGGGTCCAGAAAATTTCAAAGCGATTAATCTCGGCAGTAGGCCGCGCCGTCACCCTTTGTGAGCGTACGATGCGCCACGGGAAGGCAGATGAACCATTGCCTGAGAAAGAATGGATCAGCCTTTCCGAACTTGCTGACGAAGTCGCCGTGTCGCTGGATATTGCTGACAATGAAGACTTTACGTTTACAAAAGACTTCGATGATGAGCTTACTATTTTGGCTGACTCGGGGCAGATTCACAGGGTTATTCTTAATCTTTGCCGAAATGCGCGCGAAGTGCAGGGCACCTCTGGTGGTATTACTATTGGTGCTATGAAAGAAGAACATGGGCTGGTTCATATCACGATCGCTGATCAGGGCCCTGGTATTCCCCAAAATGTTCAGGATAATCTCTTCAAAGCATTTTCATCTGCCAAGTCTGGAGGGACAGGGCTTGGGCTTGCCATAGCAAGAGACATTGTATTGGCACATGGTGGTAAAATTGGCCTCGAATCCACGGGCCCAGATGGTTCCACATTCATGATTTGCCTTCCTGGGGCATAATAGACATCAAAAATAGTAGGATTTTGAGATGCTGAGTATTCAAGCCAAACCCGGCGCGCAGGATTTAATTACAGACATTGAGGGTATCAAAGTTGGCCAGGCCGACAATGAGCGTATTAACACTGGTGTTACGGTAATTCTGCCTGATGCTCCGGTGGCGATGGGTGTGGATGTTCGCGGTGGTGGCCCCGGCACCAGGGATACCGAAGCGCTGGACCCAAGTTGTTTGGTTGAGAAAGTCCATGGCCTCGTATTGTCTGGTGGGTCTGTGTTTGGGCTAGCGGCCAGCGATGGTGTCGTCGGTTACTTATCCGAGCAAGGGATTGGTTTACCGCTTGGGCCGCGCACGGTTCCTGTTGTCCCGTCTGCAATTTTATTTGACCTGAGGAATGGTGGCGATAAGAACTGGGGGCAGGTATCACCATATGCTGACCTTGGTGTCAAAGCCGTCCAGAACGCGCGAAACACTATGCAACTGGGCCGAGCCGGTGCCGGTTTCGGTGCCACAGCGGGTGCGCAAAACGGCGGTATTGGAAGCGCTAGTTTGGTTACCGAGTCAGGAATTAAGGTTGCTGCAATTGTTGCCGTTAATAGCTTCGGGCCCGTGACGCATGAAGTTGGCGGCGAGCAGGTACAACACGGCGTAGTTAATATGCCGAAACTTGGATTAATTGGGTCGAACACGACCATCGGGGCCGTTGTCACCAACCTTGATTTGGATAAGGGAGGCTGCAAGCGACTGGCTATGATGGCTCAGGACGGGTTTGCGCGCGCTATTCGCCCTATTCACACGCCTTTTGACGGCGATACCATGTTTGCTATGTCGACAGGGGAAAAGTCACTTGATGAACCATTGGCCGCAACGCTCGCGTATGTTGGAACGCTAGCCGCCGATTGTGTGGTGCGTGCTATTGAAAAAGCCATTCATTTGGCAAACGCTACTTAAAAACTTGCGCCTACTCTGGCCTCAGCTTTGCTAATGTTTGCCGTTCATTGATAACAAATTTATCAGTGGTCGATTTGATAGTCTTGGCCGTTCCTGCCAGTGATGACAAATCATCACCATTGTGCTGAATAATATTATCGAGCCGACTGTTCGTATGGCTTATGCGGGTAAGCGCAAGTTGAAGCTCAAACCATAAATCGTTTTTCGTTTCGTCAGATGTTTGCACAAAAACATTCTTTAGAGAATCGTACGCTTGCTTTTCTTCCTGAATCAAAATCTCCAGCTCTTTAAGCAGATTTTGTGCTTCTTCGATCGTCTGGAATTTATTGATAGTCTCAACCTGTTCATAAGGAGCAGGCTCTGCACGTTCGATCACCCGGTTACGTTCAGTCGCGTCTGGTACCGCGTCCGTTAACTGAGGCCAATCGTTTTGTGCTGCACAGGCCGATAACAGTATGATTGCAAGCAGACTAACGGAATAATGATTTCGAATTATATTGGGCATTGAAAGCAATGATTTTCAGTATGGTTCATATTAAAGTTAAACTTTATACTCATGTTCGTATATGAACCAGCTTTCTTTGTAAAAATTGTTTTTTCAAAAAAACAACGTGAAAAGTAAAATTGGGCTTGCAAATAGAATTTAATCTGATTAGGTTCCGCCCACCGCGCCAAACGGCGTAGGTCCGACACGGTAGGCACCGGTAGCTCAGCTGGATAGAGCACTAGACTACGAATCTAGGGGTCGGGGGTTCGAATCCTCCCCGGTGCGCCACTTTCCAAAATTTTATAGCTTATCTAATTTCCTTCTCTGATGATTGTTGTTCAGTGTTGGCTTAGTGTCTTAATTTGCAAACTTTCATGATTCGCTATCATTGTTTGTTTTGCCTGTTTTTTAAGCAATTCCTCTTAAATATGCCTCTTGTTTCATCAAAAATGAAATATATGCATATATTTTACTCATATAATGAAATATAATTGCAAGAATTGCTTGTTTATGATGAATATTCACCTATTCGACCTTGAAATCATGTGCGCTGTTGCTGTCAATCCAAGGTCTGCATTTCAAAATAGAATATTATTTGTTCTGGAGTAGGTGATGTTGAACAAGTTCCTTCGATATGCATGCTGGTTTATTTCACCGGTTCTTTTTGGCTCTGCGCCCTTATGGGCGTCGGTTCCAGGTGAAAGTGCCTATATTTTTAACTCCCTACTGTTTTTAATTGGTGGTTTTCTTGTCATGTGGATGGCCGCTGGCTTCTGTATGCTAGAGGTTGGCTTGGTGCGTACTAAAAATGCTGCTGATATTTGCCTTAAAAACATACTCTTATATTCGGTTGCTTGCTGTATGTATTTTTTGATTGGCTACAATCTTATGTACGATGGTGTCGATGCAGGCTTTATTGGCTCGTTTTCCATATGGGGAGCCGATGATATTAACGTATTAGCTGAAGGCGCTGTGATCGAAGGCGGGTACGCGGCATCGTCGGATTTCTTTTTCCAGATGGTGTTTGTGGCGACAACGGCATCCATTGTTTCTGGTACTGTTGCCGAGCGAATAAAGCTTGTTCCATTTCTAATATTCACTGTTGTTTTGTCAGGTTTTATCTACCCTATTCAGGGTGGCTGGAAATGGGGTAGTGGTTGGTTGGATACCATGGGTTTCGCAGATTTTGCCGGGTCAACGCTCGTGCATTCTGTTGGTGGTTGGGCTGCATTAACTGGCGCGATTATACTGGGTCCACGATACGGTCGATATACGGCTGATGGCGCTATTCGTTTTATGCCTGGATCAAACCTGCCTCTCGCGACACTTGGTACCTTTATTCTTTGGTTTGGTTGGTTTGGCTTTAATGGTGCTTCGCAGTTGGCGCTGGGGTCTGCGGCGGACGCTGTGGCGATTTCGAATGTATTTGTAAATACGAATATGGCTGCTGCTGCAGGCGCTATTTCTGCGGCTATGGTTACTAAATTCCGTTTTGGTAAGGTAGACCTTACCATGACATTAAACGGGGCCCTTGCAGGGTTGGTTTCTATAACAGCGGGGCCGGATACACCCTCGATTGCGGCCGCAATTGGAATTGGTGCGGTTGGCGCTGCGCTTGCTGTTCTCGCTGTGCCGCTTCTGGATCGATTGAAAATTGATGATGTTGTTGGTGCGATCTCGGTTCATCTTGTTGCGGGAATATGGGGTACCCTTGCGGTTCCGCTTACAAATGGTGACGCAAGCTTGGGTGTACAAATTGTTGGTATATTAGCAATTGGCGGATTTGTAACGATTGCCAGCACGCTAGTGTGGTTAATGTTGAAAGTAACAGTTGGTATCAGGCTGAGCGAAGAAGATGAACGAAAGGGATCTGATCTGGCTGAACTTGGATTGGAAGCTTACCCAGAGTTTGGTAGCGGCGGCAGTATACTTCCGTAACATTGATCAGAAACAGAAAATGCTAACCCCATTTGTTTCGTGGTTAGCATTTTCCAATGCTGACTAAAAGACCTGGGCATGTTCAATTTGAAAACTTCAATGGAGTCCTATCTTTGTCACGATAAGATTTTAACTCGCGAGAAAATCATAGAACTTGATTGAAACGCTCTTGCAAGCATGTGACTGTTGAAATATTGTGGCGCCAATTATGCCTTGTCCTGGTTCGCCAGAACACTCTGCGACCAGAGTTTCAAGCCCCGATAACACTTGCCCGTCAGGATAGCCATGAGTTTATATACAGAATATTTAGATGAGATTGAAACCCGCAAGCTACAAGGGTTGAACCCGAAGCCGATTGAAGACGGCGCGCTTGTTGAAGAGATTATCGCTCAGATCAAAGATACATCGAACGAGCACAGAAAAGCGTCTTTAGAGTTTTTCATTTATAATACGCTTCCGGGTACAACGAGTGCTGCTGGTGTAAAAGCAGGTTTCTTGAAAGAAATTATTCTTGGAAATACTGCTGTTGAAGAAATTTCTGTCGCATTTGCGTTTGAACTTTTGTCACACATGAAAGGTGGCCCATCGGTTGAGGTTCTGCTTGATCTTGCGCTTGGCAGCGACGCTGGCATTGCTTCACAAGCTGCGGATGTCCTGAAAACGCAGGTGTTTTTATACGAGGCCGATACTGACCGCCTTGCGGATGCACATGCTGCGGGTAATGCGGTTGCCAAGGATATTTTGGAGAGTTATGCCAAAGCAGAATTTTTCACAAAACTTCCGGATATCGACGAAGAGATTAAAGTTGTTACCTATATTGCCGCAGAAGGTGATGTATCAACAGACCTTTTGTCGCCAGGTAATCAAGCGCATTCTCGCTCCGACCGTGAATTACACGGTAAATGTATGATATCGGAGGAAGCACAGGTGGAAATTCAGGAACTTCAGAAACAACATCCTGATGCACGGGTTATGCTTGTGGCAGAAAAAGGCACAATGGGGGTTGGTTCATCCCGTATGTCTGGTGTGAACAATGTGGCGCTTTGGACGGGTAAAAAAGCAAGCCCTTATGTGCCATTCATTAATATTGCACCGATCGTGGGTGGTACGAACGGTATTTCACCGATCTTCCTGACTACGGTTGGTGTAACCGGCGGTATTGGTATCGACCTTAAAAACTGGGTTAAAAAACTTGACGCTAACGGCGACACAGTAACAGACGAAAATGGTGATGCTGTTCTTGAGCAGACGTTCTCGATTGATAACGGTACAGTTCTAACCATTAATACAAAAACCCGGAAGTTATACAGTGCAACAGGTGAAGAACTTGTTGATATCTCATCAGCACTGACACCGCAGAAGGTTGAATTTATCAAGGCTGGCGGTTCATACGCGATCGTATTCGGTAAGAAACTTCAAAGTTTTGCCGCAACAACACTAGGTGTTGAAATGCCTGCTGTATTCGCAGCATCTAAGGAAATTTCAAATGAAGGGCAGGGCCTGACCGCTGTTGAGAAAATCTTTAACCGTAATGCTGTAGGTGTAAATTCTGACGCCGATTTGCATGCGGGCTCTGACGTTCGTGTGAAGGTGAATATTGTTGGATCACAGGATACAACTGGTTTGATGACATCACAGGAACTCGAGGCGATGGCTGCAACGGTGATTTCACCGAAAGTGGACGGTGCTTACCAGTCTGGCTGTCATACTGCGTCTGTTTGGGATGTAAAGGCACAGCGCAATATCCCAAAACTTATGAGCTTCATGAACAAGTTCGGCCTGATCACGGCACGTGACCCGAAGGGAGAATATCACGCAATGACTGATGTGATCCACAAGGTCTTGAATGACATTACCGTGGATGACTGGTCTGTTATTATTGGCGGTGATAGCCATACCCGTATGTCAAAGGGCGTTGCCTTTGGTGCGGACTCTGGGACTGTAGCGCTTGCGCTTGCAACCGGTGAAGCAACCATGCCGATCCCTGAATCGGTTAAGGTAACATTCAAAGGCTCACTTAAAGATCATATGGATTTCCGAGACGTAGTACATGCAACACAGGCTCAGATGCTGAAGGAGTTTGGTGATAACGTGTTCCAGGGCCGTGTGATTGAGGTACATATTGGTACCCTTCTTGCTGATCAGGCGTTCACCTTCACTGACTGGACAGCAGAAATGAAAGCGAAAGCGTCTATTTGTATCTCTGAGGATGCAACATTGATCGAATCGCTCGAAATCGCCAAAAGCCGTATTCAGATCATGATTGATAAGGGTATGGATAACGCCGCGAAAACGCTTCAAGGCCTTATCGATATCGCTGATAACCGTATTGAAGAGATCAAGTCTGGTTCGCGTCCTGCCTTAACACCAGATGACAATGCGAAATACTTTGCAGAGTTTGTCGTTGACCTTGACGAGATTATCGAGCCGATGATCGCAGACCCGGATGTAAACAATGATGATGTATCCAAGCGGTATACGCACGATACAATCCGTCCGGTTTCTTATTACGGCGGCGATAAAACAGTTGATCTTGGCTTTGTCGGGTCTTGCATGGTTCACAAAGGCGATATGAAAATCATCGCGCAGATGCTAAAAAACCTGGAAGCGCAGGGCGAAGTTAAATTCAATGCGCCGCTTGTTGTTGCACCACCAACATACAATATCGTTGACGAGCTGAAGGAAGAAGGCGACTGGGCTGTTCTTCAGAAGTATGCTGGTTTTGAGTTTGATGATGATGCGCCGAAAAATGATGCGCGGACTGAATATGAAAATATTCTATATCTGGAACGTCCTGGCTGTAATCTATGTATGGGTAACCAGGAAAAAGCTGCCAAGGGTGACACAGTGATGGCGACGTCCACACGCCTGTTCCAGGGCCGTGTCGTGGAAGATTCGGACGAGAAAAAAGGCGAATCGCTTCTGGCTTCAACACCAGTTGTTGTTCTTTCAACAATTCTTGGTCGTACTCCAAATATCGAAGAGTATAAGGCCGCTGTTGACGGCATTAACCTGACGAAATTTGCCCCACCGCTTGGTAAACCAAAGGCAGTACAGTATTAATCTGCGCCTGTTAGCTTTTTGGCACTTAAAACCTTAAAATGATAAAACCTCTTGCGATCGTTGATCGCAGGAGGTTTTTCTTTGAGTGAAACCTGTATGAAGTTCTTACTTTAGGCTGTAGCCGTTAGATAAATTGAACCGCAATCGCAAGGATCGCAAACCAGGAAACCAGGTAAACAGGGGTGCGCAGGAATGGAATCCCGAGAATATAAACAACTGCATGCGCGAGGCGTGCAAAGAAGAAGAGTTGTGCAAAGCTACTGACTGTGGCGATTGCTTCTGCATTGCCAGCTAAAAGACCTGTTGCTGCAAGTGTAACAGCAATAAAGGCCGGCATGGTTTCAACCATGTTTAAATGTGCTCTCTGTGCTCTGGCGGCCCATAAAGGCTGTGCCGGTGCTTTCTCTGGGAAGCCTTCTGGGTAATTATTAAGAAAGGTTGGTATACCCCAGGCAAACATGCGTGCCACAATATATGGTGTCCAAAGTAATAGGGTTAAAACACCACTTAGTCCTAGATACATATAGATAGTATTCATCAGTTTTCTCCTTAA
Organism: Kordiimonas sp. SCSIO 12610; assembly: GCF_024398015.1. Lineage (GTDB taxonomy): Bacteria > Pseudomonadota > Alphaproteobacteria > Sphingomonadales > Kordiimonadaceae > CANLMI01. The sequence continues at coordinate 50,966 of NZ_CP073747.1, read as the reverse complement.
TGTTGGCCTATCAAATTTCATTAACATGCAGTCGAGTTGCCCATTTATCGTTGTGCATGCTCGCGAAATAGGTAGCGTTTTCACCTTAAAATTATCAATGACTGAACGGCCAGTTTATCTGCTTGATGCACCGAAAATCAGAGGAAGCTAATGGGCTGTTTCACATCGCCGGAAATTCATGATCTGGTCGATTGAGCATTTTATTCGGCCTGTCAGACATTGAGAGTTCGGATGACAGGGGCCATATTGGCCGCAGCTTGATGGCAGTTGTGATTTGAAAATTAGATGATGGAGAATAGGATGAACTTCCTCAAAAAAATTATTATTCTTGGAGCGACGATTTTTGGTTTTGCTTCGATGGCATCTGCAGATGTAAATACTGTTGCTGTTGGTGGATATGACGCTGTTTCATACCATTCAGGTAGCCCGGTTCGTGGGTCCGGCAATCATACAGCGAGCTACAAAGGGGCAACATACCTGTTTGCGAGCGAAGATAACTTAAAAGCCTTCAATAAAAACCCAGCAAAATATGCACCTGCGTATGGTGGATACTGCGCGTACGGAGCGGCTGTAGGGAAGAAATTCGTCGGTGATCCAACAGTTTGGAAAATCGTTGATGGTACTCTTTACCTTAACCTAAATGCGGATGTTTCTAAAGTTTGGCACAAAGACATTTCTGGAAACATCAAGAAGGCAGATGCAAATTGGAAAACAATCGCCAATGTAGCTGCTGAAGACCTCTAAAACTATATCGAAAGCGCGGTAGGGCGTGCCCTTGAAAAATGGCACGTCTATCATTCAAAATTCTCAACAATGATAACGAAGGCCGTGAGCGAACGCTTCGCTGTCCTCGTTCAAAATTGAGACCTATAAGAATTGGAGACTTACGATGATTGATCATTTAAGTGTGGGTGTTAGCGATATTGATCAGGCGACAGCGTTCTATGATGCTGTACTTGGTGCCCTTGGTTGCGAGCGCATGGCAAAAATGGATGGCCTTGTCGCATATGGTCGCGACCGGATTGAATTTTTAGCAATGTTACCGTTTGATGGAAATGCTAGTACATCTGGCAACGGTGTTCACATTGCCTTTGCGGCCAGTACTAATGAACAGGTTGATGCCTTCCATGCTGCTACCCTTGCAAATGGTGGAGTTTGTGATGGTGCACCAGGCACTCGTCCTTATCCTCATGCAGAGGTTTATGCGGCGTATGTTCGTGATCCATTTGGAAACAAGCTTGAGGCACTGGCCGGCGGCTTTATGGGTTAAGACGCATCATGTTGATGCAACAATTATTTAAGCATATGGCGTTCGCGCAGAAAATAGTATCAACAGTTATTTTCTTATTAGCCGCAAGCGCCATACTTATTCTTAGCAATTTATTCTGAAGCAAGCCTGCGAAACACGTTTTAGAATATCAGTGAATAGAAAGATGTAGCAGATGGATGTACTAAGCGACGTTCTGGATGTATTAAAATTTAGCAGTTCTCTATATTTTACAACCAGTTTTGGTAGCCCGTGGGGTGTCAAAGTTCCACGTTATAAAAACGTAGCTCGCTTCCATCTTGTCACCCAAGGATCATGCTATGTTCGGGTTAACTCGGATCAAAACTATGTTTATCTGGAAGAAGGTGATTTTTTGATCATCCCACACGGTGTTAATCACGATTTGAAAGATTCACCTGAAAGCCCTGCTGACGACCTGCAGGCCGATGATAGTGGGCGGTTTGACAGCGAAGGAAATTACCTGGCAGGTGATAAAGCCTCTAATCAAATCACACGATTAGTTTGTGGCCATTTTGAGTTTAGTGATGGATTTCGGCATCCCCTTCTGGAGCAGTTACCTTCATACATTCACATAGGTCGAACCGAAGCAGAGAAATACCCGTGGTTTGTACAGATTCTCTCTACAATGGCTCATGAGGCTGGAGAAAATTCGATCGGCCATAGCGAAGTCCTGAAACGGATGTCAGAGATATTATTTATCCATACAATTCGTATGTGGAATGAAAGTAATCCTGATGCACAAACATTCCTTGCGGCTGTAAACAACCCCTATATCAGTAGGTGTCTTGCCTCATTTCATGCCTCACCCAATAGACATTGGTCGGTTGATGACCTTGCTAAGGAAGCGGGTATGTCTAGAACCTCTTTTAATGAGAAGTTTGCCAGCCTTACCGGGTATACGCCTATGAACTATGTAACCTTATGGCGCATTCAAAAAGCACAACGGCTATTACTTGAAAACGAGGGGTCTGTTGATTGGATTGCTCATGAAGTAGGTTACGAATCGGTTGCTGCATTCAGTCGAACCTTCAAAAAAATAGCAGGCGAAGGGCCGGGCGCTTTTCGTAGAAATAAGAAATTACACTGACCTCGTCATTGTTTGTCAGTGAGGCCAAATGGTGTGCTTGGTTTTCTAAAGTCTTCTGCCAACAATGCTCGCCCAATCGGGGGTTCAGCTCTGGCAACACAGTCGGAGCGATGACATAACCTGCACGTTATGCCAATCGGGGTCGGCTCTACTTTCGAGATATTTATGCCTTTGGTATAAACAAGCTTGTGGGCATGTTCTGAACTGCAACAGAGTGCTATTGCTCTTTCGATACTGGGTTGCTCGAAACTCCCTCCCCCAGAGGTGACAGTTCTTACGACTGAGAAAAAGCGTTCTCCGTCTGGTAACTCGACCCACTGTGTCATAAGCTTTCGTGGATTGCTAAAGGCTTTGTGTAGAACCCATAATGGGCACGAGCCACCATGGCGGGCGAAGGGAAATCCTGCGCCATCAAGGCGTTTGGAGACATTGCCCGCCGCATCGATTCGAATAAAGAAAAAAGGAACACCTTCCTGGCTTGGTTTCTGAAGTGTCGTTAATCGATGGGCCACTTGCTCAAAGCTGGTATTGAACTGTCTGGCGAGCGCCTCTACATCATACTGCCGCTCTTCAGCAGCTCTGGCGAAAGCATTATAAGGCATAATGATTGCGCCTGCAGCATAGTTTGCAAGTGCGCTTCGTGTTAGTTTCTCCCCGTCTTCAGTTTCAAATGACGACTCTGCTAACGTGGATGAAATCAGTTTTGACATTTCCATATAGACCACTTGAAGCGCCAACTGAAAATTAGCACCAGCATTATCAAGTGTTTCGTCTAAGAGGATTTCTTTGCGGTGTGGCTCGAACCGGCGTAGGTAACCAGTCATGATGTCATGTGGAACATGACGGACTCGTATACGCTGAAAAGAAAAATACGGCTCAAAGCCACCAGCGCGTTTAATCTCTGCCTGTAACTCTTCTGCACGATTATCGAGTTCAGCAAAAAAATTCTTTCTCGCTGTCAGATAGCGGCGGGCTTCGTCAACGGGTTCGGGGCCATTTGAGTCCATATTACCTTGATCAGCCAACGCCAATTGGTTTTCCTGATATGCTGTGTAAAGACGAATGACAGCTTCGGCTGTTGCAGGGAACGTGCTGGCAAAATCGTCAATTTCGATCGGTGAAACTTCAAGGTCGGCAAGCAAGGGGTCATTGAATGCAGCACGAACATTTGCATTAAAATCATCGCCGGCGCCGCGAGCGAGGGATCCGATATCAATACGGTATATGTCAGCCAGTTTCAAAAGCATTGAGGCAGTGACAGGGCGCTGATTGGTCTCAATCAGGGCAATATAGGACGGAGACACATCCAGATCTTCTGCCATGATAACTTGGGTCAAACCAAGTTCACGGCGAAGCCTTCGTATCCTGGGGCCCATAAAAATACTGCGATCATTTGCCATAACAATACCATGTTACAATTTAAATATTACAAATCTTACAACATTACATATTATTTTGTAAGATTTTACAAGATTACTTTTTCCGAGATGCAAAATTTAAAAAATACCCATAACCTCATTGTCATGAAGCCGACCAAAGGGATTGGTCAACGCAAAATAGTAAGTTCAGGGTGTGTTTGCCCAAAGGAGTAAATCGATGGCGTACGATCAAATAATGACAGAAACGAGCGGATCAGAAATGACTGATTACAAAACTGAAATTCAGAATATCCAGAGCCTTATTAAAGGGTTTTCAGGAACTTGGGATGGTATTGACGCCGAAGCCGTTGCTCGCATGCGTGCTCAAAACCGTTTTCATACTGGTGTTGATATAGCGAAATATACCGCGAAAATCATGCGTAAAGATATGGCGGCATACGACGCAGACCCAGCCAACTACACTCAATCACTTGGTTGTTGGCATGGTTTTATTGGCCAGCAAAAAATGATTTCTATTAAAAAGCATTTTGATAGCCTTAAAGGCCGCTACCTCTATCTTTCTGGCTGGATGGTTGCTGCGCTCCGTTCAGAGTTTGGTCCATTACCAGACCAATCCATGCATGAAAAAACATCGGTTCCTGCGCTGATTGAAGAATTATATACATTCCTCAAGCAAGCAGATGCCCGTGAGCTTGGTATGCTTTTCCGTGACCTAGATGCTGCACGCGATACTGGTGATAGCGCGAAAGAGCAAGAGATTCTTGGTAAAATTGATAATTTTGAAACACACGTTGTTCCAATCATCGCTGATATTGATGCAGGCTTTGGTAATGCTGAAGCAACGTACCTTCTGGCTAAAAAAATGATTGAGGCCGGTGCGTGTGCTCTTCAGATTGAAAATCAGGTATCTGACGAAAAACAATGTGGTCACCAAGATGGTAAAGTAACTGTTCCGCATGAGGATTTCCTCGCGAAGGTTCGTGCATGCCGTTATGCCTTCCTTGAGATGGGTGTTGAAGACGGTATTATCGTAACACGCACTGACAGTTTGGGTGCTGGCCTGACCAAGCAAATTGCTTTCTCTAAAGAAGCAGGGGATATCGGTGATCAATATAATGCATTCCTAGACTGTGAGGAAGTATCTGCTGATGACCTTTTACCAAGTGACGTTGTTATCAAGCGTGACGGTAAGCTTATGCGTCCAAAACGCCTGCCTTCGAACTTGTTCCAGTTCAAGCCCGGTACTGGCGAGGACCGCTGTGTTCTTGATTGTATTACATCGCTTCAAAACGGTGCGGACCTATTGTGGATTGAAACAGAAAAACCTCATGTAGAGCAAATCGCTGGTATGGTTGATCGTATTCGCGAGGTCGTTCCAAATGCGAAGCTTGTTTATAATAACTCGCCTTCCTTTAACTGGACATTGAATTTCCGTCAGCAGGTCTTTGACGCATGGCAGGAAGAAGGGAAAGACTTGTCTTCCTATGACCGTGGAAACCTCATGAGCGTTGATTATGATGACACTGAACTTGCTTTGGAAGCAGATGAGAAAATCCGCACCTTCCAACGTGATGGTTCAAAACGTGCTGGTATTTTCCATCATTTGATTACACTACCAACGTATCATACGGCAGCACTTTCAACTGATAATCTTGCGAAACGTTATTTCGGCGATGAAGCAATGCTTGGATATGTTAAACAGGTACAACGTGAAGAAATTCGCCAATCCATTGCGTGCGTAAAGCACCAGAACATGGCTGGTTCCGATATTGGTGATGATCATAAAGAATATTTTGCCGGTGATGCAGCCCTTAAAGCGGCTGGCGAAGATAACACTATGCACCAGTTCGGCTAACAGCTGAAAAAGCGACCTATGCCGCCCTTTCTTAAATGGAAGTGGCGGCATATTTTATGATATGAAAGAACTGATTTGTTTCATCAAATAGTGACAATTAAGTTTGTGTAAGAGCGAGGGATATCAAATGGCACAGCGTATCGAGCAAAATGGTCTATCAATCAGTGCTGAACTTCATGCCTTTATTGAAACCGAGGCGCTGGTTGGCTCGGGTATATCCTCAGACAAATTTTGGGCTGGCCTTAAAACGCTGACAGAAGATTTTGGCCCCAAGATTAAACGGGCTCTTGCTGTTCGTAGCGACCTGCAGGCGAAAATTGACGATTGGCACAAGGCTAACCCAGGTGCGAATTATGACAAAGTAGCTTACAAATCCTTCCTAAAACAGATTGGATATCTTGTTGAAGAAGGGCCAGCCTTTAAGATTGAAACAAAAAATGTAGATTCCGAAATTGCAACGATTGCTGGGCCACAATTGGTGGTGCCCGTTATGAACGCACGCTTTGCCTTAAATGCGGCAAATGCTAGGTGGGGCAGCCTATATGATGCGTTTTATGGTACCGATATTATCCCCGAAACTGACGGCCTAGAGAAAACTAAGGCTTATAATAAAGCGCGCGGCAATAAAGTTGTTGAGAAAGCTATCGCTTTTCTTGATGAAACGGTGCCTTTAACAGGTTTTAGCCACGGCGATGTGGCGCAATATACGATTAAAGACGGTGCATTGATTGCAATAAATGCTGCTGGCACTGAAACGGGACTGAAAACTGCGTTGCAGTTTGTCGGGTATCAAGGCAGTCCAGAAAACCCTTCATCGCTCTTGTTAAGGGATAATGATCTTCATATAGATATTCAGATTGACCGGAATCATCCAGTCGGTGCTGATGCGCCGTCGGGTATGAAGGACGTTATTCTTGAGGCCGCTGTTTCAACGATACAAGATTGTGAAGATTCGGTTGCCGCTGTAGACGGTGAAGACAAAACCGTTGTCTACAGAAACTGGCTAGGCCTGATGAAAGGTGATCTGACTGATACGTTTTTAAAGGGTGGCAAGGAAATGACCCGAACACTTGCCTCCGATAGGGAGTATGTATCGGTTGATGGTGGCAGGCTAACGTTACCAGGTCGAAGCCTCTTACTGGTGAGAAATGTCGGGCATCTGATGACAACGCCAGCAGTTTTAGACGCTCATGGGCATGAAATCTCGGAAGGTCTTTTGGATGCACTCGTGACCAGTTTGTGCGCCATTCACGACCTTAAAAAAGCAGGTCATAATTCAAACAGCCGCACGGGCAGCATTTATATTGTGAAACCCAAAATGCACGGCCCTGACGAAGTAGCAATTACGAATGAACTCTTTGCCAGCGTTGAGGATATTCTTGGCCTTGATCGCTTTACTTTGAAAGTTGGCGTGATGGATGAAGAGCGTAGAACAACAGTTAACCTGAAGGAATGTATTCGCGCAGTAAAAGACCGATTGGTATTTATTAACACGGGCTTTTTGGATCGAACTGGTGATGAAATTCACACAAGTATGGAAGCAGCTCCCTTCCTTCTGAAGGAAGATATTAAAGCCCAGCCATGGATCAAAGCCTATGAAGCATGGAATGTGAATATCGGCCTTGAATGCGGACTTCAAGGTGTTGCTCAAATCGGTAAGGGAATGTGGGCGATGCCCGATGAAATGGCGAAAATGATGGAGGCTAAGGTCGGTCACCCAGAAGCCGGTGCAAACTGTGCTTGGGTGCCATCACCGACAGCGGCGACCCTTCATGCAATCCATTATCATCGTGTTTCAGTGTCAGATCGGCAACAATCAATTGCACTCGAACCTCGTGCAAGCTTGGATGATATCCTGACCGTACCACTCCTTGCTGGCAAAAATTTATCGCTAGACGATATTCAGCAGGAATTGGATAACAATGCGCAAGGCATTTTGGGTTATGTCGTTCGCTGGGTTGATCAAGGCGTGGGGTGTTCGAAGGTGCCAGATATCAACAATATTGGCTTGATGGAAGACCGTGCGACGCTTCGTATTTCAAGTCAGCATATCGCAAACTGGCTTCATCACGGTGTATGTAGTGAAGATCAGGTTCTTGACACACTCAAGCGAATGGCTGTCGTTGTTGACGAACAGAATGCAGGGGATATCCATTATAAACCAATGGCCAAAGGTTTTGATGAAAGTGTTGCCTTTCAAGCGGCTTGTGATTTGATTTTTAAAGGCCGCGAACAACCAAGTGGCTATACCGAGCCCTTGCTTCATAAACGACGGTTGGAAGCGAAGGCCGGCGTTTAATATCAGAGCTTACGTACCTTCGCTACATAGGCATATGACAGGCCATGGTACAACTCCGCGCATCTATCAATAGCGATATTGATAGATGCTAGGGTGATAAGGGGTTGGCTTCCTTTTACAGGCGTTCCGCATGCCACCTTAGATGATCTTCGATAAAGCTGGCGATAAAATAATAGGAATGGTCATAGCCTTCCTGCATGCGCAAGGTCAGGCTTTGGCCAGCTTTCTCACAGGCTACTTTTAAAAGCTCTGGTTTAAGCTGTTCCTCAAGAAAATTATCTGACGATCCCTGATCAACAAGAATATCATCAACACGCGCACCATCATTAATAAGTGCACAGGCATCATACACACGCCATGCAGCTTGATCTGCACCAATATATCCACCCAGCGCCTTTTGACCCCAAGGGCAGTTAATCGGTGATACGATCGGCGAAAATGCGGAAACAGTTTTATATTTTTCCGGGTTCTTAAGCGCAATGGTAAGCGCGCCGTGTCCCCCCATTGAATGGCCAAAGACACCTGTTCGCGATGGATCAACTGGAAACTCTGCTTCTATCAATGCTGGTAATTCAGAAGTAACATAAGAATACATTTTATAGTGCTTGTTGAAGGCTTCTTGCGTTGCATCCACATAAAAACCAGCCCCTAAGCCAAAATCATATGCAGCTTCAGCATCATCGGGAACACCATCACCACGCGGTGAAGTGTCTGGTGCTATGATGACGATGCCAAGTTCATTTGCAACGCGCTGTGCCCCTGCTTTGGTGATGAAGTTTTCCTCAGTACAGGTCAAACCAGACAACCAGTATAATACAGGTAGCGTGGCGCCTTTCTTATGCTCGGGCATATAGACAGCAAACTGCATATCACAGCGTAGCGTGTTGCTTGTATGCTTATAAATAGATTGGGTACCGCCAAAACTTCTGACCGAAGATATTTTTTCCATAGGGGCGCACTTCCTTAAAAATGACCACCTTCAAACATATGATGATGGGCGATGTGAGCGTTGCAAATATATTTAGTAAACGATAACCGAGCGAATACTCTCGCCAGCATGCATTAAATCAAATGCCTTGTTGATATCATCCAGTGGCATTGTATGGGTGATTAATGGATCGATCTCAATTTTGTCATCCATATACCAATCAACAATTTTCGGTGTATCGGTTCGGCCTCGCGCACCGCCAAAGGCAGTACCCTTCCAAACACGTCCTGTAACAAGTTGGAACGGGCGTGTAGAAATTTCCTGACCAGCTTCAGCAACTCCAATAATGATCGATTCGCCCCAACCGCGATGGCAAGATTCGAGTGCTTGGCGCATAACCGTTGTATTTCCTGTGCAATCGAATGTGTAATCGGCACCGCCACCCGTAAGTTCGATCACCTTATCAACAACGTTATCTGATCCGATGTCAGATACATTGACAAAATCTGTCATGCCAAATGCACGCCCCATGGCTTCGCGTGCAGGGTTAATATCCACGCCAATGATTTTACTGGCACCGACAAGCTTTGCCCCCTGGATTACATTCAATCCAATCCCGCCAAGACCAAACACAGCCACATTGGCGCCGACTTCTACACCTGCCGTCCAAACAACTGCACCAACACCCGTTGTGACACCGCAGCCGATATAGCATGCCTTATCAAATGGAGCATCTTTGCGAATTTTCGCAACAGAAACCTCTGGTAAAACGGTAAAGTTCGAAAATGTAGAACAGCCCATGTAATGATAGAGAGTTTGTCCCTTCCACGAAAAGCGGCTTGTACCGTCTGGCATTATCCCTTGGCCTTGTGTGGCACGCACAGATGTACACAGGTTACTTTTTTGAGATTTACATGTTTTACATTCGCCGCATTCAGCAGTGTAAAGCGGTATAACATGATCCCCAGGCTGAACACTTGTAACACCAGCACCGACTTCACGGACAATGCCTGCACCTTCATGTCCTAAGATTGACGGGAAGATACCTTCCGAGTCTTTTCCTTCAAGGGTATATGCATCCGTATGGCAAACACCTGTCGCCATAATTTCTACAAGAACCTCTCCGGCTTTTGGGCCTTCTAGGTCAATTTCCTCGATAACCAGCGGTTTATTAGGTTCAAGGGCTAGTGCTGCACGTGTTTTCAATGTTCTCTCCCGACATCAAGCGTAATCAGTATCATGCGATTTATACAGTATTGCCAAGTTAGTAAATGCATAAGACATTTCCTCGCGTGGCTTCATCAATTTAAATTGTAACATGGTATTTGTTAGGTATTGCAGATTATGGATGAACTGCAACTGTATAAGCTATCTAAAAAGGGGCAGAGAAAGACATGCTATCAGTATTTATTCTGATAATGTTTGCTGGTCTTCTGTCGAGTATTGATATGTTTGGTTTCTAACCATCGCCAATCTGACGAAAAAGGTTACCGTCAGATTGGCGAATGAGCGTAGCTAATATTTAAAGGCAATAGCAAAGAAAAATCTGTTCACGTTGCGTAAGCTGTCACTATTAAAATCCGCATATTTAACAGCTAGGTTAACCCCCTTTGTCAACGGGACACTTAGAGTAAAATCAAGCTCGTTTCCAAGCGAAAAGTCAATATTTTCACTGTTAAAGTCATGATAGGCTGCTGTCACCTTCACTGGCCCCAAGCCAAAGACATCTTTGAAACTATAGGCTGCGCTGAATTGTAAATCTTCGAGCCCGTTTGCTGGTGTGCTTAGGAAAACATCAGCAAACCCCTGAAATTTATGAAGTGTTGCGAGGGGAGTTGCAAATCCGCGATTACCATCACCTTCCAGGGACTCGTAACGAGCTTTAAGGGTTAGGTTGTCGACCGTTGTTCCACCCTCAATGAGGTAATAATCAAGACTAAAATTATCTGGGCTGTTGCCAAAGTCTTTTTGGGTTGCGTATTCAGCTTTAAAAAATACCGTGCTGGTATCCGTTACTTTCTGCTTTGTGCTGAAATTTCCGCCGAAGGTCTGGTTTGATAAATTCTGGAAAGCATCTAAATCAATCAGATAGGCATAAGCTGTAAAATCACCAATAGACGATTTGTATTTTGCATTGATAAAATGGTTGTTGGCGTCTGTACGTCCATTGACTGAGTTGCTGCCAAAGATCCGGTTCACTTGCCATGCATATGTATAATCGAGTGAAAGGTTTTCTATCGATGTGTTTGTAAAGCGCACAGCGTCATAGGTTTGTTCATTTTGCCTGAAACCAACATTACCGATAAAACGATCATCATCCAATTTGATACGTTGACGACCGATAGAGATTTTGGTGCCAGCCAGTCCGGTATAATTCAGTTGAAAGCGGTTCAACCGCTCGGAGTTAGGGTCAGCAATAACAGGAAATTCGGTTTGTCCATTCGTTGTGCTGTTAAAATTATCTATGCCAAGACTACGGGTAAAGTCACCTTCAACCAAAAGCGAGAAATCTTTATATTTTGCTGTTTCAAACCCGAACCGGCCATGAAATGTTAGGGCGTTGGCGTCGCGTTCAAATCCTTGAAAATCAGCAAATTCATAGCGAATACGACCGTCCGCCAGAATAGTAGCGTTAGTAATAATATCATCAATTGTACTATCCTCCGCGATAAGAGGAGAAGATAGCGTTAGCGTCGATATGACCGTCGTAAAAAGAAAATAATTCTTCATAATCGTTGCCCTTACCACGCTGAGTAGCTCAGGAATTTACCACTCATCCGAACTTCAATTCGGTCCCCTTTGGGGTTCGGGAGTTTTTCAACGCTCATATCAAAGTCGATTGCGCTCATGATGCCGTCACCCCCTTTTTCCTGAATAAGTTCTTTGAGGGTCTGGCCATATACGCCGACAATTTCATAGAAACGGTAAATACAAGGATCTGTGGGAACGGTTTTATCGAATGATTTGGTTGGAAATTCTGTAAGCACCACAGTGGCCTCATTAGGCAGGCCAAGAAAATCAACGAGGGCTTTGGCTTTGGGCTCAGTAAGGGAATTCATGCCAAGGCAAGCCGATGTTACGAACACCTCACTAAGGCCAACAGCATCGGCCATAGCTGCCCACGACAGCCCTTTTGATCGTTTAATGTCATAAATCATATCTGTAACGTCTGCTTTAGTGAGCATAAGAATATCCTTATAAAATGGGTTGAAAATCAGGTGAGAACATGTTGGAGCAATAGCAAGACCAACAATGCAAGGCTGACAAGTTTCCAAAAGAGTGTGGAGTTTGCCTCTGCAAGGGGGCGCTTGCCATAATGGGGTAGTGAGAGGTTTGGTGTACGAAGATCAGCAAGAAATTCTGACATTTCCTGATATCGATTGTTGGGGTCTGGCTCTACAGCCTTTCTTATTGCTGCATCAACAAAGTCGGGAACATTTTCAGAAATATCTGCTGCCGGTATGTATTTGATTTTCTTTTGTTGATTGAGTGAACGCGACCGCGCCATTGCTGAGCCATAGGGTAAGCCACCTGTGAGCAACTGATATGCTATAACCCCAAGGGAATAGATATCGGATTGATATGTACCGTCTTCGCCGCGGAAATATTCTGGTGCGGTAAACTGAAAAGTCCCTAGAATGCGCTCATTAGTATCGACAGGCATATTATAATTAAACGCTTCGTCAATGCCTGCTATTTTTGCGGCACCATAATCGATAAGGGTGACATGGCCGTTTTCTGAAATCATAACATTATTAGGGCGTAAGTCCTGATGCAGGATTTGCTTTCGGTGCATGGCTTGCAAGCCAGTAGCGATTTGGGAAATAATTGCAGTTGTCTTTTCCAGGGTTGGCGCAGGGTTATCTGCCATCCATGTCGTCAGGCTGGTGCCTGCCACATATTCCATTGTTGTATAAAGTGCAGACCGCGGTGTCTCTGTAGTGACAGGTCTAAGCAAGTGCTGGTTCGTAAGGCGCTTTGCAACCCATTCTTCGAGTGCCATTCGCTGTAATGCGGTTTCTTGTTCACGCATATCAATCGATGGGACTTTAAGGGCTGCTATCTTATTGCTCTTTTTTTCTTTCGCTTTGAATATATGGCTTCGGCTAGAGCGATTGATATCCGCCGTGATCTCCCATCCATCAATGATGTCGCCAATTTCCGGGATCGATCGAAGTGGTTTCAGCTTAATGTCGGATACGATTTCCTGAATGTTAGAATCTGGCAAGCTTTCAATACGGGCGATTTGAATGGTTAAATTGTCATCCGCACCATTATCAATGGCGTGCTCGACAATCGCCTTGGCTGCGGTTTCAAGATTATCATGATGTTTGAAAAGAAGGCTTTTAAAGATCGCAGCTTCTATGAACTCATGGACACCGTCCGTTGTCATCAGAAAGATATCGCCGACAGAGACACTGGTTTTTGTATAGTCAATTTCAATATTGGGGGCCATACCAAGGGCACGGCCTAAATAGTTTTGCTGTGAATTTAAAATGACCCGGTGGTCTTCTGTTAATTGTTCTAACCTGTCATTGGCGATACGATATATCCGGCTATCGCCAATATGGAACAAATGCGCCTGTCGTGCCTTTAAAATCAATGTGCTAAAGGTAGATACGAAGCCACGATCAGGATCAAATTCCTGTGAGCGTTTTGTTTCGGAATATAGCCATGCGTTTGTCGCTGAAATTACCCGGCTTGCTGCTTTTTTAACAGTCCAGCTGTCAGGGGTAGAATAATAATCCGATAGAAAACTACCGACCGCTGTTTGTGATGCAATATGCGCTACTGGCGAGCTTGAGATACCGTCTGCAATTGATAATGCGATCCCTCTGAGGGCAAGAGTGGCCTTGTTTGGGATCACAGCGCCGTAAAAGTCTTGATTACACTCTTTAGGGCCTGCGCTCGAATATTGCCCGAGCGAGATTGTTAATTCACATTGCATCATAGATTCCGACAAAAAGTTTGGCTGATTGCTCTGAGGAGAGAGAGGAGGGGAGGGTGGAGCAATCAGCCGTTAGTAACTCTTTTATTCAGCAGGTGCCTGAACGCGTTTGGCACCAGTTTTATAGTGGGTTGAATATAGTGTCAGGCCCACAAATGTCAGACCACCAAGAAGGTTACCGATAACGGTTGGAATTTCGTTCCATAGTAGGTAATCCATCACCGAGAAGTTACCGCCAAGAAGCAAACCTGATGGGAAAAGGAACATATTTACGATTGAATGCTCGAAGCCCATGTAGAAAAACAGCATGATTGGCATCCACATAGCAATGATCTTGCCTGAAACTGATGTTGACATAAAGGCCGCGACCACACCTGTTGAAACCATCCAGTTGCACAGTACACCGCGAATAAAGAGTGTCAGCATGCCAGCTATCCCGTGGTCTGCGTAGCCGACAGTTCTACCTTCGCCAATTGTTCCAATTTTTTGGCCAACTGCGTTTGGTGCCTCTGAGAATCCGAAGGTGAAAATAATGGCCATGAATATCGCGACCGTAAAAGCACCGCCAAAATTACCAATGAAAACCAACCACCAGTTTCTAAGCACACCGCCGGTTGTCACCCCTGGGCGTTTATCCATTAAGGCGAGGGGAACAAGCGTGAAGACACCGGTCAGGAGATCAAACCCCAAAAGATAGAGAAGGCAAAACCCAACGGGAAACAAAACGGCACCAACGAGCGGTTGCCCGGTTTGGACAGTGATTGTAATCGCAAATGCGGCGGCAAGTGCCAGAATTGCCCCTGCCATAAAGGCGCGAATAAGGGTATCTTTTGTACTCATGAAGACTTTGGCTTCGCCGGCATCGATCATTTTGGTGACAAATTCAGTGGGTGCTAAGTAAGACATAAATGCTTCCTTTTAATGATAAGAGTTGATTGGTCAGGAAGACCGTGCGCTGACGATGTCAATAAGGATGGTGTCGCCATCCATTTTGATTGGGTATGAAGCAGTTTTGCCGGAATCGGCCCCTTGTGCTTCACCGTTACTGAGTGAAATGACCCAGTTATGTAATGGGCAGGTGACACAGCCATCATGCACGATGCCATTACTGAGTGGACCGCCCTTGTGCGGACACTTATCTTCTAGAGCAAATACCTGATCATCCTGCGTTCGGAAAAGGGCGATTGTTGTATCGCCGCTTTTCACACAGCGTGCGCCGCGCCGTGGTATATCGAGCAATGACCCTATTGGTATCCAGTTTTTTGTTGTTGCATTCATGATGTTTCTCCGCTCGTTATTCAGCAGCGACGAGCGGTAGCTGCGCCATAGGTTTAAATTCGTGCTTATCTTTGCCGGATACGCGTTCGCTCCATGGGTCGACCTGTGCAAATTTTTGACTGAAAACAAAACGTTCAAAATATGCTTTGCGCTTTTGAGCATTGTTCATGATCTGCTCTTTGATTTCGGCAATTCCGATACGTTTGGCCCATTTGTAGATGCGCTCTAAATAGAGGCCTTGTTCGCGGTACATTTGAGTGAGGGCAACGACATGTTCCATCACTTCCTCTTCGGTGGAGACAACACCCAGAATTTCCGTACCTTTGATATCCATGCCGGCGGCACCGGCGAAGTGAATTTCATAGCCAGAATCGATACAGATGATGCCGATATCCTTGCATGTGGCCTCGGCACAATTACGCGGGCAGCCTGATACCGCTAATTTAAGCTTAGCAGGCGTCCAGGAACCCCACATGAATTTTTCGAGCTTGATCCCAAGTCCAGTGGAATCCTGTGTTCCAAATCTGCACCAATCGGTGCCAACACAGGTTTTGACTGTGCGAAGGCCCTTTGCATAGGCCTGACCTGATACAAAACCGGCTTTTCCAAGGTCAGCCCATACGGCTGGCAGGTCTTCTTTCTGAATGCCCAGCATATCGATCCGCTGACCGCCCGTACATTTAACAGCAGGGATATTGAATTTATCGACAACATCCGCGATTGCCCGCAATTCTTTGGATGATGTCATACCGCCCCACATGCGCGGGACAACAGAATAGGTGCCATCTTTTTGAATGTTTGCGTGAACGCGCTCATTTATGAAACGTGATTGATAGTCATCGGCATATTCATCTGGCCAATCGCTCACGAGATAATAATTAAGCGCAGGCCGGCATTTGGCGCAGCCACAAGAAGTTTTCCACTCAAGCGCTTGCATCAGTTCTGGGATTGATTTCAGTTCTTTGGATTTAATCAGGCGACGGACTTCGGTATGGCCCAAATGGGTACAGCTACACATCGGCTGGATCGCATCAGGATTGTATGTATCACCTAATGTAATCTGCAGTAATTTCTCGACCAACCCTGTGCAGGTGCCGCAAGACGCTGATGCTTTGGTATGGCTGCGGACCCCGTCGAGGTTTGTTAGACCTTTTTTGGTAATGTTTGCAACAATCTCTCCCTTGCAAACGCCGTTGCAGCCGCAAATTTCTGCGTCATCAGGGAGGGTTAATACAGCGGCAAGCGGATCTGCAATCCCTTCCCCTTGGTAAGATTGGCCAAAGATTAAGGTATCACGCATTTCTGCGATCGAGGCTTGTTTTTTGAGAAGATCAAAAAACCAAGGGCCATCGCTCGTATCTCCGTAGAGCACAACACCGACAATACGATTATCTTCAAGAACAAGTCGTTTATATATATTTGCTGATGCGTCACGCAGAACGATTTCTTCGCGGCCCTCAGAGTCAGAAAAATCTCCGGCTGAATATAGATCAATGCCGGTTACTTTCAATTTGGTTGCTGTTACTGAGCCTTGGTAGCTTGCGGCCGTGCCAGTAAGATTTTTTGCGAGTACGTCAGCCATTTCATAAAGGGGGGCAACCAGGCCGTATGATAATCCGCGGTGCTCAACACATTCACCAAGCGCATAGATATCCGGATCGGATGTTAGCATCATATCGTCGACAATTATGCCGCGATTTCTGTCAATGCCTGCGTGTTCAGCTAATGCGATATTGGGCCTGATGCCGATAGCCATAACGGTAAAATCACAGTTTATGACTGTGCCATCGTCCAATTCAACACCGCATACATGCCCGTCTTTTTCGAGGATGCGCTTTGTATTCGCCTCAGTGATAACTTTAATGCCAAGGTCTGTTATTGCTTTTTGAAGAAGGTGTCCTGCGGCCGTATCTAGTTGGCGCTCCATAAGGGTTGGCATCAAGTGTAATACGGTTACATCAAGGCCTTGAGCCTTCAGGCCTGCTGATGCTTCCAAGCCGAGCAAGCCACCACCAATAACAGTTGCAGATTTTTTGCTTTTGGCAAAAGCGAGCATTGCTTGGACATCATCGAGATCACGGTATGTTAAAACACCAGAAAGATCGCTACCTTCGATAGGAAGAATGATAGGATTAGATCCCGTTGCAACAACCAGCTTGTCATATGCAGTGGTTATGCCGTTGTCTGCAGTAACGGTTTTCGCTCGCCTATCGATCTCGGTTACTTTTGTGCCTTTGTGCAAAGTGATCTGGTGCTCACTGTACCAATCGTCATTGTGGGTAATAATATCTTCGTATGATTTTTCACCTGAGAGAACGGGTGATAACATGATGCGATTGTAATTGGTGCGGGGTTCCGCGTTGAAAATTGTAATATTGAAATGGTTGGGCGCAATATCAAATAAGCGCTCCAGCATCTTGCCTAGAGCCATGCCGTTTCCAATGATTACAAGGTTTTCCTTGTTTGTTTTATCTGTCATTCCGCTCACTCCGACTTGTCGCACCATCAAAATGATTCTCGCCCCAAAACGAGTTAAACGGATTTGAGTGATTGCGTCTCGTGCTTATTTTGATCTATAGTGTTGCCGAAAATGCACCACTATAGATTGGGATGCGATCGAGAAATGCGACACCAGTTTACACTTGAACTTGTGGATAATATTGCCCGTGCGGGTTCAATACGTCGTGCCGCTGAAAGGATAGCGATCACACCGTCTGCGCTTAATCGCAGGCTATTGGCTTTGGAGGACGAGCTTGGAGCCCCACTTTTTGATCGTACAGCCAAAGGGGTCAGACTGAGTGCAGCAGGGGAATTGTTCATTCAGCACGCTCGGCGGCAGATTGCTGATTTGGAGCGTGTGCGCTCTGTAATTGAGGATTTAAAGGGTGAACGATGGGGTAACATTCGGATTGGTGTTGAATATGATTTGCCGGGTGCCAAATTATCGGCCGCAATCGCTGCTTACCGTAAAGAACATCAACGTGTTAACTTTGAGATCATACGCGCTGACGGCGATAGTATGGTGGATATGTTGAGCGAGTATGAGATTGATCTCGCTTATGTATTGAACCCCAAAGCAGACCCTATACTGCATCCGGTTGCGACCGCACCGTTATTTATAAATGCGATCATGGCCCCCGAGCATAGCTTGGCAACCAAACAGGAAATTCGGATAAATGATCTGATTTATTTCCCGCTTATTATGCCGCGAAATGGTTTTCTGCGCGCTCACCTGGACGCTGCTGCATCCAAGCATGGGATTAAACTTCGTCCGGCGGTGGAAAGTGAACTATTATTTGCTCGTGATGAAATTGCGGCCAATGAAGCCATAGGTTTTGAAATGGGCTTCGATCATGCCGATAGCATTATTTTGCCTGAAATGACCTCTGTTACCGTTAGCACCCGTGATGTTGCCAGGCCCGTGCTGCAACTAACGCAGTTGACAGGTCGGTCAAATTCGGTCGCCGTCAATCGGTTTGCAGACTTATTGACGCTCGATTTTTCCAAATATGAGGGCGGCTGAGGATACAGAATTCGGATCTGTTTTTTGTTTTCATGAATTGTGACGTTTGGTGGAGCCGATCGGGATCGAACCGACGACCTCTTCGCTGCCAGCGAAGCGCTCTCCCAGCTGAGCTACGGCCCCATAATCAGGTACTGTTCAGTTACGCAAGTACCCGACAGGTTGCACGAAATATAAAACACAGAATATTTCGTGCAAGTTTATTTATCAGCGATTATTCGTCTGAGGGTGTCATTTTGGTGTCAACGATGCCAGCAACTTCTTCGTCGTCGTCATCATCTAAGCTAACATCACCAAGAACGTCATCATCATCGATATCCAGATCGTCATCAGTATCTGCTTCAGTAGCTTCTTCGTTCTGATCTTCAGCTTTTTCTTCAGCAACAATTGGTTGCTTGGTTTTCAAAATTGGTTCCGGTTTCCACTCGTGGCCACATTCAATACATGTTACCGGATCATCATTTTGAAGGTCGTAAAAGCGTGTTCCACATTTCGGGCAGGTTTGCTTTGTGCCCCATTCTTCTTTTGCCATTTTTCTCTCCTTGCCCATTTCACGTAAATCGCTATCACTATAGCGATTGCAAAGAATTCGGCGCATGGCTTGCCATGATCACGCGCGTCTGTCAAAGCAATAGTGACGTGAAGACCTAATTATTAAACGGATTTTTATTGTGCCGCAGCTTATTTCATCATGTAACGCTCCATTAAAGGGCGAAATTAAGGTACCTGGCGATAAATCAATTTCTCATCGGGCTTTAATGCTATCGGGGCTTGCTGTTGGAAGAAGTGAGGTTTTCGGCTTGTTGGAGGGCGAGGATGTGCTTGCAACAGCCGAGGCCATGCGGGCCATGGGCGCTACGATAAATCGGTTGGGTGATGGTCACTGGGAAATATTCGGTGTTGGCGTTGGTGGCCTAAAGTCACCAGATAATATAATCGATATGGGAAATTCTGGGACGTCAACCCGGCTATTAATGGGCTTAATGGCGAGCCATGATATTCAGGTGTTGATGACAGGCGACGATTCGCTGCGCAGCAGGCCTATGGGGCGCGTAATCAGTCCCCTTTCGGAATTTGGTGCTGAGATAGAGGCACGAGATGGTACTTATCTGCCGGTCAGTATCAAGGGTACCGGTATGCCTTTGCCAATTGAATATACGAGCCCGGTTGCCAGTGCGCAGGTAAAATCCGCCGTGATTTTAGCGGGTTTAAACACCCCTGGTATCACCACGTTGCACGAATCGGTCGCAACGCGGGATCACACAGAACGCATGTTAAGCGCGATGGGTGCGGATATTCAGGTCGATGATCATGCAGATGGCCGAACGGTTACAATCAGGGGCGAGGCGGAGTTAAAACCAATTACACTGGAAGTCCCGGGCGATATATCCTCAAGTGCGTTTCCGCTTGTCGCGGCATCGATTGCAGAAGGATCGGATGTTCTGATTAAAAATGTTGGCCTTAATCCCCTTCGTACAGGCGTTATCCCTGTTTTATGTGCGATGGGCGCGGATGTCACCATCGAGAATGAGCGGATGCTGGGCGGTGAACCAGTTGGTGACCTGCATGTTAAAGCGGCCGATTTGCAGGCGATTCATGACCTTCCAGTTGATCCATCAACGATGATCGATGAGTTCCCTGTGATTTTCTGTGCGGCAGCAACAGCAAACGGTATTAGTCGCTTCACAGGGCTTGAGGAACTTCGCGTGAAAGAGTCTGATCGTCTCGGTGTTATGGCGGCGGGGTTACAGGCAAACGGTGTTGCCGTCGAGGAATTAGAGGATGGATTGGTCATCCACGGCAATGACGGCAAGGTACCTGGTGGCGGTGTGGTTCAAACCCATCTTGATCACCGCATCGCCATGAGCTTTTCTGTTTTAGGCCTAAAAGCAGAAAAGCCAATTACCATTGATGACGCAACACCCATTCAAACCAGTTTCCCAAGCTTCATTGATTTAATGAATGGCTTGGGTGCTGCTTTGGAGGTTTTGGATTAGATTGGACCAATTTCACCGACAATTGTTTCTAAACGGGTTATAAAGTGTTGCCATTCGGATTCTGCAGGGCGAAAATACCAATGAACTCTTTGATTTCTAGGTTCTCTAACTTTGTCTATTTCATCCTTATTTGTGGCGCGGGCAAAATACCATAATTCGTCGACGATCAATAATATATTGATACATTTGTACGAAGAAGAAAAATATGAGCTAAGATGTTGTCCGGGTTTTTTCTTACTATTAATTATAGTATTTAAATAGCCAGAATTGCCCCGATAATTTTTGCATTCACGCTGTTTACGTGACTGATCTACTTGTAGTTCATTAAGAATAAAAGCCATCTTTTCTTTTTCAGGTGATGGGGCGAACTCAATACATTTTTTTAATGTAGCAATTGCCACATGTGGAAGGTTCGTACGCTGAGGATGAAAGTTTTCACCTTTGGCCATTCGTTTACTTAGTTCTAATGAGTTTTTAGC
This sequence comes from Kordiimonas sp. SCSIO 12610, assembly GCF_024398015.1. GTDB lineage: Bacteria > Pseudomonadota > Alphaproteobacteria > Sphingomonadales > Kordiimonadaceae > CANLMI01. The sequence continues at coordinate 29,905 of NZ_CP073747.1, read as the reverse complement.
GTAATCAGTCAGCTCAGATAATGCATGTGGTAATACGGCTCTTTCGGCATCCAATTTGTTTTTTCTGCGAGTATTTTCAATAGACTGCGTTTGCTGGATTTGTTTGTTGATAATGTAAACAGTGCAAGCAGCAGCAAATGCAGCAATGAATGAGCCCGACAAAGTCTCATGCGCATATACCCAGTCGATGATGCCCAGTTTATTAATAAACGTATATATAATTGCCAAAATCACACAGCCCGAAAATATGCCAAACGTGTAGTAATGCATGTTATTATTCACTAGCAAACTCCGCGAAGGTGATCAAATGACCGCCGGGTTCGCGGTATCCGATTTCCTCGGCGCCGTAGAATGTTTTTCGCCGCTCCAGGGTCACGGTGTAGTCCGTTAGCGATTGTTCAACTGCATCAATATTATCAACAATGATATAAATATTGCTTGGCGCACCCTTTTGAATATCACCCAGGCCACCCACATCCTCTGCAATGCTTGAATATGTCTGATACATCAGTTGGGTTTCGCCTTGTTTGACGATGACAAAACCAAGGTGATCGCCCTCCGGCACTTCTTGGTCGGTTGTGAAGCCGATTTTTTTGAAAAACTCAATCGAAGGTTCAATTCGTTCAACAGGCAAAACAGCGGTTATTGATTGTACTTTCATAAGGCCCTCTTCTGTATCAAATATATGGCTTTGTGCTGGAACTGACCATAAAATCAAAGCTAGTAAACTCGCAGAAATATATCGTTGCAACATCAAATGTTCCTTTTTTGTTCTATATTGATGTGTACCATACGACGAGTCAAGTTATGATATGATGTTTAGACTACAATGACCTGAACAGGGTGCGTCATTATTTTGAAATTGCGCTTCTCATATTGAAGCTTTATCAAACCAGAATAAACAAATTATGGGTGATTCGCGGTGATTATTGCAATTGATGGGCCTGCGGCAGCAGGAAAGGGCACGCTTGCTCGCAGGCTTGCAGAAAAATTTAATTTTGCTTACTTGGATACAGGCGCCCTATACCGCGCAGTAGCGTTAACACTTATCAAAGGGGGTGTAGACCCATCCAATGAACCTGCAGCGGAGAAAGCCTCAAAAGCCCTCGATCACGCATTGTTGTCCGATCCTGAGCTTCGTTTGGAAGATACCGGTAAGGCAGCATCAGTTGTCGCCAGTATGCTTGGTGTGCGTAGTAACCTTATGGATTTTCAGAAGAATTTTGGTGTAAACCCTCCGAGCAATAAGAGTGGTGCTGTGCTTGATGGGCGCGACATTGGTACGGTTATTTGCCCTGCCGCCGATGTGAAATTCTTTGTAACAGCCAGCGCAGAAGAGCGGGCAAAGCGCCGCGTGGCAGAGATGAGAAGCAGGGGTGTGAACGCCAATTTTGAGGAAATTTTGGCGGATGTAAAAGCCCGTGATGAGCGCGATATGGGAAGAAAAGACGCCCCTCTAGAAAAAGCAGCAGATGCCCACTTGCTAGATACGACAGATTTAGCTATAGACGCCGTGTTTTTAAGGGCTGCGGCAATCGTTGAAAATTGCCTGAAGCCTCAATAGAGCCGAAGACGCTTATTTCAGTTGATCCCAAAGAATGAAGCTTCGTTCTTTGAAGGATTTTTTTGTGTTGGTGTTAGAGGCTTCCGGACCACAGAAGGAAAAGGGATGGGCCCTTTTTCAGGAAGACCGGAAGAAGACCACCGGAGCCAACCGGTTGGCAAAAAAATATATAGTTTGAAAGGACGATCTATGTCTGAAACGGCACAAATGCCGAGCCTCGACGATTTTGAGGCACTCTTGAATGAAACTATGCCTGCGGATACTGGCTTTGAAGGTCAGGTTGTAACTGGTACAGTTGTTTCTGTTGAAAGCGATTTTGCGATTATAGATATCGGACTTAAAGCCGAAGGTCGCGTTCCGCTTAAAGAATTCGCAATGCCGGGCCAAACACCTGAGATCAATGTTGGTGACAATGTTGAAGTGTTTGTTGACCGCGTTGAAAATGCACTTGGTGAAGCAATTCTTTCACGCGACAAAGCGCGCCGCGAAGAAGCTTGGACTGATCTTGAGAAAGCGTTTGAAGGTGATGCACGTGTGAACGGTGTTATCTTTGGTCGCGTAAAAGGTGGCTTTACAGTAGACCTTAACGGCGCTGTTGCTTTCCTCCCTGGTTCACAAGTTGATATTCGTCCGATCCGTGACGTAACGCCTTTGATGAACATCGAGCAGCCATTCCAAATCCTTAAAATGGATCGCCGCCGCGGTAACATCGTTGTTTCTCGTCGCGCTATCCTTGAAGAGGATCGTGCTGGCCAGCGTGCTGAGCTTATGGGCAAACTTAAAGAAGGCGATTCTGTTGACGGTGTTGTTAAGAACATCACTGATTACGGTGCATTCGTTGACCTTGGTGGTATCGATGGCCTTCTCCACGTTACTGATATTTCTTGGCGTCGTGTGAACCACCCATCTGAAGCTCTTACAATTGGCGAGAGCATCAAGGTTCAAGTGGTTCGCATTAACCCAGAAACACAGCGTATCAGCCTTGGCATGAAACAGCTAGCTGAAGATCCATGGGCAGGTATTGAAGCGAAATACCCTGTTGGTGCGAAATTCAACGGTCAAGTTTCTAACATCACTGACTATGGTGCCTTCGTTGAGCTTGAAGCTGGTGTTGAAGGTCTTGTTCACGTAAGTGAAATGAGCTGGGTTAAGAAAAACGTTCACCCAGGTAAGATCGTTTCTACAAGCCAAGACGTTGAAGTTATGGTTCTCGAAGTTGACCAAAGCAAACGTCGTATCTCACTTGGTCTTAAACAGTGCAGTGAAAACCCATGGGAAGCGTTCGAAGACAAATTCCCACAAGGTGCTGAGATTGAAGGTGAAGTTAAGAATATCACTGAGTTTGGTCTCTTTATTGGACTCGACGGCGACGTCGACGGTATGGTTCACTTGTCTGACCTTGATTGGGAGCGTTCTGGTGAAGACGCGATCCAAGACTATAAAAAAGGCGACATGGTTAAAGCTGTTGTTCTTGACGTTGATACAGACAAAGAGCGCATCAGCCTTGGCGTGAAGCAGCTTTCAGGCGATCCATTCTCTAACGTTTCAACCAAGAAAAAAGGCGAAACAGTTACTGTTGTTGTTAAAGAAGTAACTGAAAACGGCCTTGAAGTTGAAATCGGCGAAACTGGTGTTGCAGCCTTCATCCGCCGCGTTGACCTTGCAAAAGACCGCAATGACCAACGCCCTGAGCGCTTCGCGGTTGGCGATAAAGTTGACGCTATGGTTACCAACATGGACAAAGGCAGCCGCAAGGTTAACCTGTCTATTAAAGCCCTTGAAGTTGCAGAAGAAAAAGCTGCTGTTGAGCAGTATGGTTCTGCTGACTCTGGTGCAAGCCTTGGTGATATCCTTGGCGCGGCGCTCGAGAAAGCAAAAGGCGAATAAAACCAATCTTTTGGTACTTAATGAACGTAAAGAAAGCCGTCTGATCTATCAGGCGGCTTTTTTTCTGGACAGACGTAGTGAAGGCGCTATGTCTTGTTGGGAAAATCTGTCTATCCCTAATTTCTTGAAAGATGTGTATCGATGGTAAAAATTTCTGTAACTGACCTAAGTGGTGCAAAGCGCGATATTGAGGCCGAGGCTGGTCTTTCCTTGATGGAAAATATCCGTAACAATGATTTTGATGATATGGCTGCTATATGTGGCGGGTGTTGTAGTTGTTGCACATGTCATGTGTATGTAGAAGGTGATGGCTTTGCGCGCCTACCAGCGATGGAAGATGACGAATCGTATCTGATTGAAGAAAGCGAATATTACAAAGCGAATAGCTCACGTCTATCCTGTCAGGTAGAAGTTTCCGATGATATGGATGGCTTAAGCGTTACAATCGCCCCTGAATCGTAAGGTCGTTTGAACATTTAACCTTAAATGTTAGCTTATGGCCATATCTGTGTTTATTGCACATATGACCATCTTTTATATACATTGCTGGAAAGAGATAACCCTTGCCACAACCTAGTTTAATGCTTGCTGCTTATAATAAGTCTACTTCGTCAATACCACTTGTCCCAGTGGTTAAAGGTGACTTTGAAAATACCGGCACTATAGATGCCAATGACTTGGCTTGGTTGAAACTAAGTGGGTTTGAGGCAAACACAGGTGCTGTTGGGTTTATCAAAGCAGAAGATAATACCATTGCCCGAATTTACGTTGGTGTTGGTGAGGATATATCGAACCCTTGGTGGTTGGCTGTTGTTGCACCTAAACTACCTGAAGGGGTTTATTCGCTAGAAAATATTGAACAAGACGTTGAAGAGCAACTGTCCCTGGGTTGGGCACTCGCGCAGTATCAGTTCGATCGATATAAATCTGACCCCGATAAGAAGGTTCGTTGCCTTATGTTGTCTGAAGGCATTGACCCAAAAACAGTGCTCGCGAAGGCAGAGGCCGCTTTTTTTGTGCGGGATCTTGTGAATACCCCCGCTGAAGATATGGGACCATCCGAATTACAGGACTGTGCGGAGGCGCTGGCGGAAGAGCATGGTGCCACTGTGTCAACAATCGTAGGCGACGATTTGTTGGATGAAAATTTCCCAATGATTCACGCTGTTGGACGAGCGGCGTCAGTTAAAAATGCCCCGCGCTTGATCAATATAACCTGGGGACGAGAAGGCGCACCGAAGCTTTGCCTCGTTGGTAAGGGGGTTTGTTTTGATTCTGGGGGGTTAGATTTGAAACCACCAGCCGGTATGCTTTTGATGAAAAAGGATATGGGCGGGGCCGCACATGTTTTAGGGCTGGCGAAATTGATTATGACACTTGGCTTGGGCGTGGATTTGCAGGTGTTGATCCCAGCGGTTGAAAATGCCGTAAGCGGTGATAGTTTCCGGCCAGGTGATGTGTTTGCAACCCGTAAAGGCATAAGCGTTGAAATCGGTAACACTGACGCAGAAGGACGGTTGGTTTTATGCGATGCATTGGCGCTCGCTTCAGAGAACAAACCTGATCTGCTTATTGACTTTGCGACCCTTACGGGGGCTGCCCGTGTTGCCCTAGGGCCAGATTTGCCTGCGACTTACACCAATAATGATCAGATGTGGACGGCGCTTGAAAAAGGCGGGGTGGATAATAACGACCCTCTATGGCGTATGCCTTTGTGGGCAGGATATGACCAAGACCTCAAAAGCGATATCGCAGATATGAATAATATCAGTGAGGGCCCTTTTGCGGGCTCTATAACTGCTGCGCTTTATTTACAGAGATTTGTTGATGCGGATATTCCGTGGGTACATTTTGATGTCTTCGCATGGAATCCAAAACCACGTGCAGGAAGGCCAAAAGGCGGTGCTGCTCAGGGTATATTTGCGACCTATGACGCGATTATTGCCCAACTGGGTCTTGACCAATAAAGCCGATTAGTTCACCTTTTAGCGATAGTTGCTAGTATTTACAGCAGGTATCTTTAAGGGTGGGGTCTATGAGCGAAAAGTTTAACCATAAACTACTTAGAATGTGGCGGCTTTCAACACTGGAGAGCGTTCGCTCTAACGAACCTGATCTTACCATGCGGCAAATGTCTGTGTTGCTTGAGGTCTATATGACTGAACCTCCCCACACTGTTCGTGGTTTAGCGGCTAAATTAAACGTGACAAAACCAGTAATCACCCGTGCGCTGGATACGATGACTAGATATGGTCTTATTAAGCGAAAACCGGATGAAAATGACAAACGAAGTATCTTTATCCAGCGAACAGTGAAAGGCGCCGTATATTTAAGTGAGCTTTCGGACCGTATTGTCGAATCTGAAAAGCTCATTGATGCTGAAGACCAGAAAAATTAATACTGCGGCATGACAATAAATCTGATTGATCCTGGTAATATAGTGGCTAGTCACCCAAGTCTTCAAATTGTGACCAGTCCAACCCATTATTGTATTCAGTCTAAGCACTTAATGAAAAAAGAACCCAATTGTTCCTCTACGACAGTTAGTGAACTGTTGTACGGCGAATCTGTTTCTATTCTTGCCGAAGAAAAAGGATGGTTTCAGGTCGCGTGCGCGCATGATGGGTATATGGGTTGGATAAAGAGCGCAGCGGTTTGCGAGCGATCAGCTGATTATAAAACATCTCATTATGTTTCAACACCTGTTAGTCATATCTATAGAGAACCATCCCTAAAATCTGAACCTATACACTCTGTATTTCTAACAACCCCGCTTATGGTCGTTGGTGAAATACAAGACGGATTTGTTCCACTTTCAAACGGCGGATGGATTTATGCTCGACATATATTAGCCGAGCGTGAGTTGTCTGTTGACCCTGTTGATGTTGCCGAAAGGTTTTTGGGGTCGGCCTATTTATGGGGTGGTCGCTCGTACGAAGGGTTGGATTGCAGTGCCTTGGTTCAGCTTGCATTGATGATGTCTGGTCAAAAGGTCTTGCGCGATAGTGGGATGCAATTCTCGTCACTTGGAAGGCTTTTGGAAACAGATGAAAAGCCCGGGCGGGGTGATTTAGCATTTTTTCCAGGGCATGTGGGGTGGATGATCGATGGCAAACAGATCTTGCACGCTAATGCGACCCATATGTCAGTTACTATTGATCCAGTTGAGGATGTGATTGAATGGGTTTCTAAGGACATTAAGGGTACCCCGTTTCTTGGATATCGTAGGCTGAATATATAAAAAAAGCCGGTACACTTAATATACCGGCTTAATTTCTATGCTTTTTTAGCTGGACTAGTTGCTGGCAGCAATGTCCTCTACTGCTTCGACTGCCTCTTCAACAGCATCTTCAACTTTTGCAGCAACTTCTGGAAGCGCAAGTGGGCTGTTTGATAGTGTTCTTAGGTATGCGATTAAGTTCGCACGTTTGTCTGCTTTGCGTAGGCCAGCAAAAGACATGCTTGTGTCAGCGACCATTTTCTTTGGTGCAGTTAGCCAAGTGTCTAACGCTTCATAAGTCCAATCGCCACCGTGGCTAGATAGGCCACCAGAATAATTGAAAGTGCTATCGCTTGCGATGGCTTTACCTAAAATGCCGTACAGATTTGGGCCTGTACCGTTTTTGCCACCTTCATTGATGCTATGGCATGCCTTACATTTTGCAAATTCACGCGCGCCCCGATCAACATCGGCAACCGCAAGAAGTTCTGCAAGGGATGGGCCTTCTTCAACCGCTGCATCACCACCAGCTGTTGCTTCGACTACTTCAACAGGAAAGCCTGTAGTGCCGCCATGATATTCAGGAAACAAACCACCTGAAACAGTGGAGATAACCATAATCAACAAAGCGCCAGAAATTACGGCCGCAAATACTTTGTTCCACTCAAATGAATCCACAGGATCTTCTCCTTAAGCCACGCTTGGACGCCCCCAAGCTTACTCATGTTTAATTATCGTAATCTACAGCGATACTGCGCTCTCGGCAATCTGCTATATTTCGCGCGACAATAGCCCTACATGGGCTCTCGTATCAAGCTGTGATTTCACCTTTTAGCCTATATACCTAAAAAAAGTGTTATTTTCCCTGTGGCACATCCCCGCATGCAAGAGTTTATCATTTATGTAATTGACTTACATGTAAATATATTTCAGAAAACTGTTAATTTTTGGAATTAAATAACTGAACTGGAGAATAAGCATGCATGACGGCATGACAGAAAACCCTGATAATCTAATCGCTTTTCAGGGTGAACTAGGTGCGTATTCGCATATGGCCTGTCATGCAAAGTTTCCTGACATGGATGTTTTACCATGCCCAAGTTTTGAGGATGCTCTTGCCGCGGTTGTTAAGGGGCGTGCAAAGCTAGCGATGATTCCTATCGAAAATTCTACGGCTGGCCGTGTCGCGGATATCCATATGTTGTTACCGGGTAGTGGATTATTTATTATTGCTGAGCATTTTGAAGTGATTCGGCATTGCCTTCTGGCTCGTAAGGGGGCAGATGAAAATAGCTTAACATCGGTAAAAAGCCATGTGCAGGCACTCGGGCAGTGTAGAAAAACACTTAGGGAGATGAACCTGACCCCGCTACCTTTTGCTGATACAGCCGGTGCCGCAAAACAGTTAGCGGAAAGTGGCTATGACAATGTTGCAGCGATTGCGAGCGAACTGGCGGCTGACGTTTATGATTTGAAGGTGATACGCAAGGATTTGCAGGATGAGGGTCACAACACCACCCGGTTTGTTGTTCTCTCAAGGCAGCAAATTGACCCCGCCAGCATTAAAGGCCCGACAATGACCAGCTTTACCTTTGAGGTTCGCAATATTCCTGCGGCTTTGTTTAAGGCGCTTGGTGGTTTTGCAACGAACGGCGTCAATATGACGAAGCTGGAGAGCTATTACGAATCAGATAGTTTCATGGCGTCCGAGTTTTATGTTGATATTGAAGGCCACGAAGGGGAAGCAAACGTTGCGCGCGCAATGGAGGAACTGCGTTTTCACGCGAAACGGGTCAGAATTCTGGGCACCTACCCTCAGGAACGGGCACGTAATATCCGATAAGTGTCAATAAGCAGTTATTAACTCGCCATGTTTAAAAGGTTAGCCAGTCGCCGCCTGTGCCTTTTTCTATGATATCGGCCAGGCCGCTGATTTCGATCTTTGGGCGCACAATAAGGTCCTCAATATCAATATTGTGTTCGCGCAGTGCTGTTTCACAAATAATAAAGGTCACATCAAGAGCAGCCAATGCATCCATAAGGATCGCTGTATCAGCTATCCCTTTTTCACTCAGTTCGGCATCCATGTCCAATGAGTTTGTTGATTTGTAGGGAAGGTTGCTCATCCCTGTTTTTGTCAGGGCCTTAGCTGCCGACTTTGAAAAGAAATAATAAAGGGGCCTGCCCATTGCAGCAGCAGTGGCTCCAGTCATAAGGGCCATATGAATACGCTCAGCGCTTTCATCAATGACCATAATTGTCATAGGTTTCAGCTTTGCGCTCATGGTGTTCCTTCGCCACTACCACAGGTTCTGCAAGAAATATCTTTTGGAAGGCCAATGATTCGTGATGTCATGGCCAAGGCGTCAAATAACATAATTTTACCCGCCAAGCTTTCACCAATGCCGAGAATTTCCTTGAGTATTTCCAAGGCTTGCAAGCTACCAACAACACCGGCTACAGCCCCTAAAATACCCGTGTCAGCACATGTTCTTTGCTCATCCTCACCGGGGGTGTGGGGCAGGAAACATCGATAGCAAGGATAATCCGAATTTGCGTGTGGTTTGAAGGTCGCTATTTGCCCTTCATATGGGCCAAGTGCGGCAGAAACAAGGGTTTTACCGAGCTTCACACATGCATCGTTGACGAGGTGCCTAGTCTCAAAATTATCGCATCCATCCGCAATAATATCAAAGGACCCAATCAAATCTTCTGCATTTTCAGGTGTTAAACGCGTAGGATGCAGTTCAAGTTTCACATCGCTATTGAGGTTGTTAATTCGTTTTGCCGCGCTTGCTGTCTTCCTGACACCGATATCCTGTGTGCGGTGAATGATTTGCCGTTGCAGGTTCGATAATTCAACATGATCATCATCAATGATGCCTATGGTTCCAACCCCAGCAGCTGCCAGATACATCAATAAGGGGGCACCAAGCCCGCCAGCACCAATCACCAGTACACGCGCATTCAAAAGTGCCACTTGCCCCGCACCCCCAACTTCCTTAAGGACGAGGTGCCTTGAATAACGCTCTAACTGTTCGTCGGTAAAATCCATATGTACCTGTATAGTCTTTTATTAACGCGTACCGGTGGAGCCAAAACCACCAGCACCCCGTGCAGTTTCGTCCAGACTGTCGACAATGTTCCAACTTCCTTGGGTTACGGGTGCGATAATCATTTGGGCAATCCGCATACCACGCTCAACCGTGAAGGGTTCATTCGACAGATTGATCAAAATAACTTTCACTTCTCCCCGATAATCGGCGTCTATCGTGCCAGGTGCATTCGCAACTGTAATGCCGTTTTTGGCCGCCAACCCAGAACGCGGACGGATTTGTGCCTCAAATCGGCTGGGAAGTGCCATGGCAAGGCCTGTTGGAATGATGGCGCGCTCTAACGGACCAAGAGTAACCGTATTCCCTTCCTCTATTGCTGCATATAAATCCATGCCTGCGCTATCGATCGTCTCATACTTGGGTAGTGGCAGATCATTGCCATGATCGAGGACTTTTACATTAATGGATACGGTTTCATGGGACATGGTTTCAGGCTTTCAAGAGAGTTCTTTGGCAATGCGATCAGCAAGTTTTTGCGCAACTTTATCTTTTGGAATTCGCGGCCAGTCTTCAGCACCGTTTTCGGTAATCAGGTGTACTTGATTTTCACAGCCCCCCATGATGCCCGTGTCGGCAGATACATTGTTGGCAACTATCCAGTCGCAGGTTTTACGTTCACGTTTAGCGGCTGCGTACTCAACAACATTTTCTGTCTCTGCGGCAAAACCAACGACAAGCGATGGGCGACCATCCGATAGTGTGGCAACGCTTGCTAGGATATCAGGATTTTCCCGTAAATCGAGTTCTGGAATTCCTGAGACAGTTTTTTTCATTTTTTGCTCACCTTCATTGGCAACATGCCAATCTGCAACGGCGGCTACAAAAATAGCGGCATCTGCGGGTAAGTTTGCGTGAACGGCGTCATGCATTTCGCGTGCGGTTTCGATGTCGATGCGCTTGACCCCAATTGGTGTCTCGCAATTTGTGGGGCCTGCGATCAAGCTGACATCAGCGCCAAGGCTCGCGAGTGCGCCCGCTATTTCGAACCCCTGTTTCCCTGAAGATCGATTAGCAATATAGCGAACCGGATCAATTGGTTCATGGGTTGGTCCAGCCGTTAAAACAATATGTTTTCCCTTGAGCGGCTTATTATTTTCAGCACTGAAAAAACCTTCAACGGCATCAACAATTTCTGGCACTTCTGCAAGGCGCCCGGCACCAACTTCACCGCAGGCAAGCATGCCAGCATTCGGGCCGACGAAATGGATACCATCGCCTTTAAGTGTTTTGATATTACGCTGTGTTGCCGGATGATCCCACATCTGCGCGTTCATTGCCGGCGCGACCATAACGGGTTTATCAGTCGCCAGAAGAACAGTAGAGGCTAAATCGCCCGCAAGTCCACCTGCCATTTTAGCCATAAGGTCCGCAGTTGCAGGGGCAATCACGATCAGATCAGCTTCGCGGGACAGGCGAATATGCCCCATTTCTGCTTCGTCCTTAAGGGAGAAAAGGTCGGTGAAACATTGATCACCAGTTAAGCTTGCGACACTTAGGGGTGTAATAAACTCTGCGCCGCCTTTGGTTAATATACCGCGCACCGAAGCACCGCGTTCCATCAAACGCCGTGCAAGATCAAGTGCTTTATAGGCAGCAACTCCGCCGCCAATAATAAGAAGAATACGTTTACCAATAAGCGTAGACACGTTTCTCTTTCGTCCCTTCATCTTAAATCATAAGCCAAACATATAGTCTGAAATGCGTTTTGTCGCAAACAGGCATGTTAATTTGGCTCAAATGAATAGTATTTTTACGATGACCGCGCCAATCACAAGACCGAGTGCAAAGGAAGATAGCGATTGTCTGTGTGGCATTTGTGGATTTTGACCGTGATCATCCAGTTCTTTGTTAAGAAGTTGGTCGATTTTCATGGGAAGACGCTCCAAAGCACGGGGGATTTGAACGATAGCGTCCGCTAGCCTGATTTCTGGTGACAGATTGTCATACATCCATGTTTCAATAACTGGGCGCGATATCTCCCACATATTTGTTTGTGGGTTCAAATGTAGTGCTAACCCTTCAGCCATTACCATGGAGCGTTGCAGCAACAATAGTTGCGGCTGTGTGCGCATTGAAAAGCGTTCTGTTGTCGCAAATAACTGTGCCAACAGTTTGCCAGCGGATATTTTCTCGACAGGAAGGTCCATAATCGGGTCCGCGATCACCCGCATTGCCTGCGCAAATTCCTCGACCGATTGGCCATACGGTACATATCCAGCATCAAAGTGGACTTCGGCAACGCGTCTGTAATCGCGTGATATAAACCCAAATAATATTTCAGCTAGAAACCGGCGGTCATTTTTGCTCAATCGGCCCATGATGCCAAAATCAATCGCGACAATAGTACCGCTGTCCTCTACAAGTAAGTTTCCTTGGTGAAGGTCCGCATGGAAATAGCCATCACGCATTGCCTGCTTAAGAAAAATTTGAACAATTCTTGTTCCAAGTTCTGTCAGGTCATGCCCTGCCTCGATTAAAGCGTCTTTATCATTCAAGCGAATACCCGACACCCATTCGAGTGTTAGAACCCGGCGTGCCGTCATATCCCAATAGACATGGGGAACACGGTAACCGGTTTCACCTTGCATATTTTGCTCTAATTCAGCGGCGGCAGACGCCTCCAAGCGGAGGTCCATTTCTTTGAGCGAGGTTTCTTTGATTTTTGCGACGACCTCGATAAGGCGAAGGCGCTTTGCTTCCCGAATGTGTCTGTCCGCAAGTTCAGCAAGCCATTCAAAGAGGGTAAGGTCGCGGGTGAAGCGCTTTTCAACATCCGGCCTTAGTACTTTCACTGCAACACTAGTGCCGTCTTTCAGTTGGGCTTTGTGAACCTGCGCTATCGAGGCAGCAGCAACGGGCTCCTTTGAAAAGTCATCAAAAAAGTCAGATATTTCACCTTCGAGTTCGCGCTTGATAATTGCTTCTACTTTATCGAAACTAAATGGGGGGAGGCGATCTTGTAGGGTCGTCAAACCTTCTGCAAGGGCCCGCCCCACCAGATCAGGCCGGGTTGCAAGTGTTTGACCAAGTTTTATGTAGGCTGGACCCATTCCAGCAAGTGCAGCAGCAAGGCGTTCACCATCACTGTCAGGGATGTTTTTCTTTCTCGGAACAAAAAAAGTGCAAATCCGCAAGAATTTAGGTGCCCAATCGGGGATAAGTTCGATGGTTTCGAGCGATCTGATTGCGCCAAACCGTCTTAAGCCGATTGCAAGATTAAGAAGACTGAAAAAATGAAAGAATGTTCGAAACATAGTAGGGCGATAATCCTGATCAGTATTCTTAAATGCGCCAACCACTATGAAGCGCGACAACACCAACGGACATGGTGCGATAACTCGTGCGTTCAAACCCTGCGGTTTTGATCATGGCTTCAAATTTTGCTGGAACCGGGAACCGGCGGATAGATTCAACCAGATATTCATAACTATCATAGTCGTTTGCAACAATTTCCCCCATTTTTGGAATGACGTTAAAACTATATGCGTCATACGCCTTTTTGAAGAGCGGCAGAATTTCATGGCTGAATTCAAGGCAAAGAAAACGCCCACCCGGCTTCAGGACACGGTAGGCTTCACTTAATGCTTCTTCGATCCGTGTGACATTGCGAATCCCAAAGGCAATTGTGTAGGCATCCATGCTGCAATCAGGAAACGGTAATTTCTGCGCGTCCGCACAAACAAATTCTGCGCGGTCTCTGTATCCATTTTCTTCAGCGCGTTTGGCGCCAACACGTAGCATCTCTGCATTGATATCTGAAACAGTAACCGTTCCACCCGCGCAGGCATCCAGAAAGCGAAAAGCAATATCGCCTGTGCCGCCAGCAACATCCAGAAGGTGCATGCCAGGGCGTGGGTTCAATGTATTGATCATTGAATTTTTCCACAGGCGGTGGACACCAACGCTCATCACATCATTCATTCGGTCATAGTCATCCGCGACAGAATCGAAGACTTCGCGCACCATGCCTGCTTTTGAGGCTTCATCGACGGTTTTGAAACCGAAATGCGTTGTTGCCTCTTCACGAGGGGGCATATTTTCGTTATTGCTTGCCATATTATATCACTATCTAAATCATCTGTGTGCGGACCATAGACTACTAGGGGCGCGCATACCAGAGAGCATTTTACCCAATTGCTTTTGTGAAAAGCTGAACCGAAACGCAAGGACAACGTGACAATATGCCCGAACTGCCCGAAGTAGAAACTGTTATGCGTGGCCTTAAGCCAGTTTTGGAGGGGGTAACCATTAGGAAGGCGCAGGCATTTGCCCCCAAGCTACGTGTCCCAATAGATGAAAATTTCGGCGAGCGGCTATCCGGTAACCAGATTGAGCGTTTGGAACGTCGGTCAAAATATATTTTGATAACGTTTGCGGATGGTTTGGTGGCGATTATGCACCTTGGCATGTCTGGGCGGATGACAATTTTCAAAAATGGTTCTGACATACCCGAGCGCGGCAAACACGATCATATTCTAATTGAAACTGAACGTGGAGATTTGGTTATTTACAATGACCCTCGAAGGTTTGGAATGTGGGTTTTAACAGATACAGAAGCTGTTAACGATCACGCTTTGATTAAGGACATTGGGCCTGAACCCCTTGGAAATGCATTTCATGAAGGTGTTTTAAAGGCTGGTCTCTCGAAGCGGAAATCACCGATTAAAACAGCCTTGCTGGATCAAAAACTGGTTGCAGGGCTTGGTAATATCTATGTGTGTGAGGCATTGTGGCGCACAGGTATTCACCCTGCGCGATTGTCGAATACGATTACGGATAGTGAAATTGAAGCGTTGGTGCCGACAATCCGCGATGTCTTGACATCGGCAATTGAGGCAGGTGGATCTACGCTTAAAGATTATGCGCAGGTGGACGGTGAGCTTGGTTACTTTCAACATAGCTTCAAAGCGTATGGGCGCGAGGGTGAAGCCTGCCTGAAGCAAGAGTGCGGGGGTGTTATTGACCGGATTGTACAATCCAACCGATCCAGTTTTTACTGCAATTGTTGCCAAACATAATTGGATAATCGATGGCGGATTATGATGAATCTTGATGATTTAAAACAGATTTTTTCAGATGCCTATTTTACGCGGGTGTTTGAGGATGAAATTGCACGCCTTTCAAGCGAAGGCCGGACACCGGGTTTGGTTCATTTGTCCCACGGAAGTGAAGTCGCTGATGCGGTATTAAAACGGTATTTAACAAATGAAAATGACCGGATCACAGGATCACACCGTAGCCATAGCCTTGCTTTAGTTGGCGGTGTTCATCCGACAGCGCTTGCCGCAGAAATTATGGGATTGTCTGGTGGCACGAGTGACGGTCTTGGCGGCACTCAACATATTCTCTCGAAGGATACCATATTTTTATCCAGTAATGGTATTGTCGGGGCACAGGTACCAATTGCTCTTGGTGCGGCCCTTACATCGAAGCAATTGAAAACAGGTGCGATCGCTGTTGCCGCTTTTGGGGAAGGGGCCTCGAATCAGGGAAGCGTGTTCGAAAGCTTGAACCTTGCTACGACTTTAGCCCTTCCAGTGATGTTTTTAATGCAAAATAATCAGATGGCACAGTCTACACATGTGAAAGATAGTACCGCGTCTAATCTAACGGCGCGTGCCAGAAGCTTTGGAATGGTTGCAGAAAGCGTTGATGGCACTGATGTTGTTGCTTTGGATACCAGTTTTGCACGTCTGACAAAATATATCAGAGATACGGGTTCCCCCGCTTTTCTGGAGGTGATGGTACCGCGCCTGAGTGGTCATTATTACGGGGATGGCACAAACACAGACGCGGCAAAAGAAACTGATCCAATTGAAATTTTGACGAAACTGATGATGGCTCAGGGTGCAGATATTGCTGAAATTGAAAAAGATAAGGCTAGGATCAAACAGGCAGTTTCCAAGGCAATTGACGATGCGTGTGGTCAAACTGATATTTCCGCCGATTTGATACGTACATATATGCGGTCTAATCCGCATCTCTTGGGGGATGTATGATGTCAGAGGGTAATGCAGTAACAATTTCAGAGGCACTTAGGGCAGCCCACATCGAGATAATGCAACGTGATGAGCGCGTAGTGTTAATTGGTGAAGACCTCTCTATGGGGGTGTTTGGGGTAACAACCGGCCTTGATCTGATGTTTGGAAGTGACCGTGTTATCAATACACCTATCTCTGAAACTGCGTTTGTGGGCATGGCGTTGGGTGCTGCAATGACGGGCCTCCGTCCTATTGTCGAGATTATGTTCTGCGATTTCATGGGGGTTTGCTTTGATCAAATTATGAATCAGATTGCAAAGGCGCATTTCCTCTCGTATGGGCGATTGGATATTCCGTTGGTCATCCGAACTACAATGGGTGCGGGTGATGGAAGTGGTGCTATGCATAGCCAGTCCTTGCATGGTTTATT
The DNA here is from genome assembly GCF_024398015.1 of Kordiimonas sp. SCSIO 12610. Taxonomy (GTDB): domain Bacteria; phylum Pseudomonadota; class Alphaproteobacteria; order Sphingomonadales; family Kordiimonadaceae; genus CANLMI01. The sequence goes on along the minus strand of NZ_CP073747.1, from coordinate 13,707 downwards.
GCAACAAATTCCAGGGCTTGTCGTTGCTTGTCCTGCGACACCGCAGGATGCGGCTGGTATGCTGAGGGCAGCATCAAAAACAAAGACCCCAGTTGTTCTGATGGAAAATAAAAACCTATACCAACTTAAGGGTAATGTTGATGAGTGTGTCGAAGTACCATTTGGTCAAGGTCATATCGTACGAGGCGGTGCTGATATTACGCTGGTTGCCGTATCTGCCATGCGTCAGGTTGCGCTTGACGCGGCTGAAGTTTTAAAAACGCAGAACATTGATGCTGAGGTTATTGACCCACGGACTATCTCACCGCTTGATACTAAATTGATTGCTAACAGTTTGAAAAAGACAGGGAAGTTAGCTGTGATTGATGAAGGGTCCGCTATCGCGGGCTTTGCTGATCATGTCATTTCCTTTGTAGCGGAAAATCATTTTACCCTGTTAAACGATTGCCCACGTAAAATTGTCCCGCCTCATATTCCGGTTCCTTATGGTGCGGGCGCAGAACAAAGCTGGTTACCAGATGTGGATACGGTTGTTGATGTTGTGCGAAGTATGTTCAAATGAAAATGGATACTATTTAGGAAAAAAGAGCGATGACAAAGAAAATTAAAGTTTGGGATGTGCCAACCCGCTTGTTTCACTGGTTATTGGTCGTGCTTTTTGCAATGTCATCCTATTCTGCATTCGAATCAAAATTTGGTTTTTACGGCGATATGCATCTTTATTCCGGTGTGGCCATTATTGCCCTTCTTCTTTGGCGGTTGGTTTGGGGATTGATCGGCAGTGAAACTGCCAGGTTCACGTCTTTTATGAAATGGCCCGCATCGGTTTTATCGTATTTGAGAGGCAAGCAAACTGATAAGGCACTTGGGCACAACCCGCTTGGTGGCTACTCTGTTATCCTCATGTTGGTTTTGATACTAACACAGGCAGTTTTGGGATTGTTTGCAACAGATGGAATGTTGTTTTCTGGCCCGTTTTCAATTGATGCTGGCGATAATACTGATTTGATCACAGACATTCATGAGACACTTGGTTTGGTATTGCTGTATGTGACAGGATTTCATGTTTTTGCGGTTTTGGTCTATTTGTTCGTTAAAAAAACAAATCTGATAAGCCCCATGATTACAGGGTATGACCGCTTTGATAACGGTCAAAGGGCGCCCTATATGAAAAATGCTTTTTGGGCATTATTGACGGCTGTTATTATTGGGGGTGCAGTCTATTGGTATATTTTAGGCTAAGAAAAGACCCGCCAAAACCAGCGTGAATAATTTTGACGAGCCAATTTATTACATGATTAGTCTTGGTACTTATCGTGGCAGCTTTTGCAATTCTTGAAAACTTCACCAACTGTAGCGCCAATCTTAGCTTGGTCACCGCTTTTGGCGGCATCCGCAAAAGCGCGCGTGTCATTTGCAAATTTGTCCATACGGCCCGCGAAGTCGTCCCAGTTCGCCCAAATGTCGTCCTTTGCTTCGGTAAAACCGTCTTGGCCACGTGTGTCTGGCTTGAAAGCACTTTTCGAGAGCGCAGCAGCGTTTGCTAGAATTTCTGCGTAACCAGCAAGGTCGCCCTCTTCAGGGGTTGCTGTCTTTCTTAAAATCTGACCGATATTTGCTGCAGAATATTTCACAACCTCCATAACGTCGTGTCTATACTGTGATGCAGGTGAGCGCTCTTTTTTATCTGCGGCGATTGCATTTCCTGTAAATGCAATGCCTATGCTTAGAGCACATGCAGCAGTTACCATTTTTACTTTGCGTGAATTCATGTCTTCCCTCGCTTCCATTCCGATTAAGCTAGTAACATGAGATTACAGGCAAACTGTAAATTGGCAATCCCCTAAATACAGAGAAGCCGCCTCCTCTATTTGAGGGGCAGCTTCTCTGTAAACATACTTTAAAACTGAGCGCTTACATAATAGGCGGTTTGGGTGCTTGTTGCCTGCGATCTCGGCGTGGTGGTTGTGCCTGATAGGCTTCCGCACAGTGCGCCGCACAATATGGCATGCCCGGCTCAGATGGCTTACCGCAGAAATGAAAATCGGCATCACCCGGGTGCCCAATGGGCCATTTGCACATCCGATCCGTTAAATCTAATAGGGTCACGAATTTCTTCGTTTCTTTTTTGACCGCTTTTTTGGCAGGAGCTTTCTTTGCCGTCTTGTCAGTTTTTACAGGCGACGGTCTGGACTTTAGTCCTAATCTGTGTGCTTTACCAATGACCGCGTTTCTTGTGACGCCTTCACCAAGTTCTTTTGCAATTTGGCTTGCGCTTAGGCCATCATCCCATAATTTACGCAAAATTTCGATACGGTCATCCGTCCAGGCCATTATTATTCCTTTTATCTTTTCAAGTGCCGATTAAAAGTAAGGTCGATTCACATGAACGATTCGTCAGGTACGAGTCTTACACAGGGCTTTTGCCTGTAGCTTATATCTGTTAAAAGGCTGTTTTGCCAATACCTATTACGGGTGGGATATTGATTTTTTCATCGCAATTATGGAGTAAACACCAGTGTCAGAGCCAAATTCAGCGATAAATACTGCATCGGTAAAAAATGAATATAGTGCATACGGCACCCGAACAATTGGTGCTGTTAACTGGTTGGGTTTGAAAACTCTCTATGTTCGCGAGTCGCGCAGGTTTTTGAAAGTGTGGTCACAGACGCTCGCAGCACCAGCTGTGACGACAATACTTTTTATGATTATTTTCTCACTTGCGCTTGGTGGTCGCGGCCGCGAAGTTGCTGGAATGCCTTTTGCCAACTTTCTGGCACCCGGTTTGATCGTGATGGCGATGTTACAGAATGCGTTTGCAAATACCTCTTCATCTATTTTGATAGCCAAAGTGCAGGGCAATATTGTTGACACATTAATGCCCCCTTTATCCGCAACGGAATTGACGTTGGGTTTCTTAGCCGGCGGCATGACACGCGGCCTGTTTGTGGGTATTTTTGTTTGTACGGCCTTTGTTATTATGCCGGGTGTTTCCCTAACTGTTAGCCACCTTTGGGCAGTGATTTATTTTGCACTTTCTGCAAGCGCAATGCTGGCGCTTCTCGGAATTTTAACTGGTGTCTGGGCAGATAAATTTGATCATTCCGCAGCCGTTACAAATTTTGTTGTGGCACCCCTTAGCTTACTTTCAGGTACATTTTATTCGATCGAGCGCCTGGACCCAGCGTGGCAGATGTTTTCAAAAGCAAATCCATTTTTCTATATGATCGATGGTTTTCGCTATGGTTTTATCGATAGAGCGGATAGTGACTTGATGATCGGTGTTATATATACGCTCGCTATCAATATACTCCTTGCATTTACTGTATACCGGGTGTTCAAAACGGGTTATCGATTGAAGCCTTAAACAGCATTTTTGAACCAATATTTTCTGTTTGCGAAACCCTTAAAAAATATTCCGCAACAGCGATTGACTTCTCTGGTCCATAGGCGCAGGATGCCTTCAAAATCAGCCGGTGCGTGGACGTGCCGGCTCATTACGTTTAACACTATAAAACAATAGGAATACTTCCCGGAACAACTCTTTGGAAGTGTAAGAATATTCGGAAACAGGAGCGCTCTTATGATCACACCTCTTTTGCCAACATATGCAAGAATGCCAGTCGCTTTTGAACGTGCCGAAGGCATGTATATGTATGATACAAATGGTAAGAAGTATCTTGATTTCTATTCGGGTATCGGTGTGATGTGCTTGGGCCATTGCCACCCGACACTTGTTAATGCTCTAAAAGATCAAGCTGATAAGTTGTGGCATACGTCAAATATCTATCAAATCCCTGAAGGTGAGCGCCTGGCCCAAAGGCTGATTGACGCCAGTTTTGCAGATACAGTCTTTTTCACAAACTCAGGTGCTGAATCGATTGAATGCGCGATCAAGATGGTGCGCAAATATCATCATGATAAAGGCAATAAGGGTCGTTACCGGATGATCACTATGGCATCTGCGTTCCATGGCCGCACGCTCGCGGGCATTGCTGCCGCTGGGCAAGAAAAAATGATTGCAGGGTTTGAACCTGTTCCTGATGGGTTTGATGTTGTGCCTTTTGGTGATTTGGAAGCCGTTAAAGCAGCGATTACCCCTGAAACGGGCGGTATCATGGTGGAACCGGTTCAGGGTGAAGGTGGTATTCGCCCGCTGCCCTTGGAGACACTCCGTGGTCTACGCGAAATAGCCGATGAAAATAACTTGCTTCTTGTTTTTGATGAAATCCAATGTGGTATGGGCCGTACGGGTAAATTGTGGGCGCATGAGTGGGCCGGAATTAATGCTGATATCGTGACAGCTGCCAAGGGCATTGGGGGCGGTTTCCCAATGGGTGCTTGCCTTGCGACAGAAGAGGCTGCGTCAGGTATGGTGGTTGGTACGCACGGTACTACATATGGTGGTAACCCGCTTGCCATGGCCGTTGGTAATGCTGTTCTTGATGAAATGCTAAAGCCAGAATTTTTCGAGCATGTTGTTAAGATGGGTGAAATGCTGTTTGCACGCCTTCAGGGACTTCAGCAGCGCCATAGCAATTTCGTCAGTGAAGTTCGTGGTAGTGGCCTTATGGCAGGTATCCGATTGCCTGATGTACCGACACGCCCTGCTGTTACTGATTTGATCTCTCGTGGTTTCTGCCCGGCCCCTGCTGGCGATAGTGTGATTCGTATGTTGCCGCCACTTATTCTAGATGAAAGTCATATTGATGAGGCCGTATCAATTTTTGATGAAGCCTTCACGGACTGGGCTAAAAATGGAGTACCTGGTGTATAAAGCTTATACACCCGGCTATTGATAAAGAAAGTTATTTGTAAATGGGCGTTGCAGCTTCGCATTACCAGCATTTCCTTGACCTAAAGGATGTTCCAAAGGAAACACTTAGGCATATTCTCGATACGGCAAAACTATGGAAAAACCGACGAGAAGGAATGTCTAAGGGTGCGGTTGATGAAGGTGCACCGCTTAGCGGTAAAACACTGGCAATGGTGTTTGAGAAATCTTCTACACGTACTCGTATCAGTTTTGAAATGGCGATGCAGCAATTAGGGGGATCATCAATCATCCTTCAAGGTTCCAGCATGCAACTGGGCCGCGGTGAAACCATTGCGGATACCGCGCGTGTTATGAGCCGCTATGTGGACGCTATTATGCTGCGGGCGAACACGCATGCTGCGGTGGAGGAACTTGCAGAAGAGGGCGAAGTTCCTGTTATTAATGCACTTACTGATCGTTCGCACCCCTGTCAGCTTATGGCTGATGTTTTGACGTTAGAAGAGCATTTGGGCCCTGTTCAGGGTAAGAAAATCGCCTGGGTTGGTGACGGGAATAACGTTGCTACTTCCCTTATTGAAGCTGCTGTACAGTTTGACTTCTCATTGACACTTGGATGCCCTGATAATTTGATGCCTGAGACAGATGTGTTAAACTGGGCTAAGGCTGCGGGTGGTGACGTTAGGGTTGTTGATAACGCATCCGACGCCGTTGGTGGTGCCAATGCGGTCTTTACTGATACCTGGATATCTATGGGCGATGACCGAACGGGTGCCAAATTAAAAGCGTTAGAACCCTTTCAAGTGAATGACAGTTTGATGGCAAAGGCACACAATGATGCAATCTTTTTGCATTGTCTGCCGGCGCACCGCGGCGAAGAAGTAACCAATAGCGTAATTGACGGTCCGCAATCTGTTGTTTGGGATGAAGCCGAAAACAGATTACATGCGCAAAAAGCAATCCTTGCTTGGTGCCTTGGGGTGATATAAAAGCACCCGCTTAAATATGAACAAAGTGAATGAATGTTATGACAGATAGCCCTATCATAATTACTGACCCTGTAGATAGCCGCGATAATGAAGTAAGGCCCTTTCAAATCGAAGGGATGGATGTTCGTGGCCGTGCAGTTAGGCTTGGTACCGTTGTTGATCAAATTTTGTCTGCTCATGACTATCCTGACCCGGTTGCGCGTATCCTCGGTGAGTTCTTAACCCTGACGGCGCTTCTTGGCTCTATAATGAAATATAATGGTATCGTCACCATACAAGCGAAAACCGGGGGACCTGTTCCGATGGTTGTTGCGGACTATGAGATTAAGGATGATGGCATTGGTCACTTACGCGGATATGCGCAAATCGATGAAGTTAAATATGCGACTTACGGTAAAAACCCAAGTTTCCACGGGCTTATTGGATCGAAAAGCGGGTATTTAGCACTTACAATTGATCAAGGTGCTGACATGGAGCGCTATCAGGGAATTGTGGAAATCACGGGCGAAAGCTTAAGCGATGTTGCGCGTTCCTATTTTATGAATTCAGAGCAAACACCCACTGAAATGAGTATGGTGTGTGACCGTGACCCTGTTACGGGGAATTGGCGTGCTGGTGGCTTGATGGTTCAGCACTTATCACGCGGTGAAGAAGGTCAGGAACGCCTGCTAGACCGTGAAACTGAAGAACAGTGGAACCGCGCGTCTGTGTTGATGCACAGTGTAAAAAGCGAAGAACTTCTGGATGCACAACTTGATCTGGATCAGATCCTATATCGTTTGTTTAACGAAGATGGTGTGCGGGTGTTTGATGCAATGCATCTGGATGCAAGCTGTCGATGTTCGCGGGAAAAACTGTTTGGTGTTTTAAGCCAATTTGGTGATAGCGATATTGAGCATATGATTGTGGATGGTGCAATCACGGTTGATTGTCAGTTCTGTAGTAAGGCCTATAGCTTTGATCCTGCGGAATTGAAAAATAGTCAGTAGAATTGGATGGTTTAATGGCAGTTAAACGTATTTGGCATGGGTGGGCAACAGCCGAAAATGCCTCAAAATATGAAGAGCTGGCGTTAGGGACAGTGTTTCCTGAAATAGCGGCAAAAAATATTCCTGGATATCAGGGTATTGAGCTTATGCGCCGTGAATTAGAGAATGGTGACATAGAATTTATGACCATTATGACTTTTGATGATACCTCGAATATCATCGAGTTTCTCGGTGAAGATTACACCAAATGCTACGTGCCGGATGCAGTGCAACAGGTTTTAAGTAAGTGGGATGACGTTGCAACCCATTATGTTCAAAAATAAAAAAGGCCCAATTCAGGGCCTTTTTTATGAGGTTTTCTATAGCATTCAATCCATGATCAAACGTCAAGGTTTGCAACATTAAGTGCGTTATCCTGAATGAAGTTACGGCGCTCTTCAACCACATCACCCATGAGCTTGGAGAAAATCTCGTCCGCTGTATCGGCTTGGGTAATCTTAACCTGTAATAAGGTCCGCACTTCTGGATCTAATGTCGTTTCCCATAGTTGATCCGGGTTCATCTCGCCCAGGCCTTTATAGCGTTGGATAGATAGCCCCTTACGCCCGAAGGCCAACAATGTGGTTAACATTTCAAGGGGTGTGTTGATCGTGGTTTCTTCTTCTTTCCGGGTAATCGTGACAGGGTTGGCAAACAGGTCACGTACCGGCTGCATCAAGGTGTTTAAGCCTCTTGCTTCTTGGCTATCGATCAACTGCATGTCGATACGGTGCATATCAATCACACCGCGGACTTCATGGGCAAAACTATATCCACCATCTTCAAGTGCTTCACCACTCCAGCCTGCGTCCTCCAGGGTTTGGGCAACAGTGTTCAGGTGATTAGCGACTTTTTCCGCCATAGCAGCGCGGCCATCAGCGTCACCCTGTAGGTCGGTGTTAAAACCACCGAGCAGAGCAACAGTTTCCACAAGGCCGCGGTCATAACGCGGTGGAATGCTGTGAACACGTGTTCTGATTTTCAAAATATCTTCTGCAATGGCCTTCAGGGCTTCGCCGGCATACTGCGCACCATTACTGTCTGTTACGACCAGGTCAGAAGTTCCTGCATTCAATAGGTAATCATCAAGTGCACGATCATCCTTCAGGTAAACCTCTGATTTTCCGCGGCTAACCTTATATAGCGGTGGCTGCGCGATATATAAATGGCCGCGTTCTACGATCTCAGGCATTTGACGATAGAAGAAGGTCAGCAAGAGGGTTCGAATGTGCGCGCCGTCCACGTCGGCATCAGTCATAATAACAATTTTATGGTAACGAAGTTTGTCAGGGTTAAAGTCCTCGCGGCCAATGCCTGTACCTAATGCAGTGATTAGCGTCCCGATTTCATTTGACGCCAGCATGCGGTCAAACCGGGCACGTTCTACATTCAGGATTTTACCACGAAGCGGTAATATGGCTTGGTTTTTCCTGTTACGACCCTGTTTGGCTGAACCACCCGCTGAATCACCCTCCACAATGAAGATTTCAGATTTTGCAGGATCGCGTTCCTGACAATCGGCAAGCTTGCCTGGCAATGAGGCAATATCAAGTGCACCCTTGCGGCGCGTTAACTCACGGGCTTTGCGTGCCGCTTCACGGGCTGTTGCGGCATCAATGATTTTTTGGATAACCGTTTTAGACTCGTTCGGATGTTCACCGAACCATTCGCTGAGTTTTTCATTCACAAGGCTTTCAACAGCGGGGCGAACTTCTGAGGATACAAGCTTGTCTTTAGTTTGTGACGAGAATTTGGGGTCCGGCACTTTAACGGACAACACAGCCGTCAAACCTTCGCGCGCATCATCGCCCGATAGGGAAACCTTGGATTTTTTTGCGAGACCAGAATCGTTCACATAATTATTGATACTGCGGGTGAGCGCGGCGCGGAATGCCGCCAAGTGCGTACCACCATCACGCTGCGGAATGTTATTAGTAAAGCAGAAGACATTTTCATGGTAGCTGTCATTCCACTGCAAGGACAATTCTGTTGTAATACCGTCTTTTTCGCCTGTGATGGTTACAGGTTCGCCGATTACGCTATTTTTATTGCGGTCCAGATACTTAACAAACGCCGTGATACCGCCCTCGTAAAACAGGTCAACGTCTTTGGCTTCCGCGTGGCGATTATCCTTCAGGAGAATGTGAACGCCCGAGTTCAGGAAAGCAAGTTCACGGAAACGATGCACAAGGCGATCAAAATCGAATTCGATGAATTTAAAAGTATCGGTTGATGGCATAAACGTGACTTCAGTACCTTTTTCGCCGTTTGCATCACCGACAACAACCAAATCATCAATAGGCTCGCCTTTCTCAAAGCGCATATGATGCTCTTTACCATCACGCCAAATGCGAAGTTCAAGCCAATCGGAAAGGGCGTTTACAACGGATACGCCAACACCGTGGAGACCGCCTGATACCTTATAGCTGTTTTGGTCAAATTTTCCGCCAGCATGCAATTGGGTCATGATAACGCGAGCGGCAGACACACCTTCTTCTTCATGGATATCTACAGGAATCCCGCGACCGTTATCACGAACACTACAGCTGCCATCAGGATTTAGCGTCATGGTTACGATGTCACAGTGGCCAGCAAGTGCCTCATCGATGGCATTATCAGAGACCTCGAAAACCATATGATGGAGGCCGGAACCATCTTCGGTGTCGCCGATATACATGCCGGGGCGTTTTCTAACAGCATCAAGGCCTTTTAGTACCTTGATCGAGTCTGCGCCGTATTCCTGTTCAGCAGTCATATCCATTTCTTCGCTCATAAACCCTGATCCCTTTCTTATTGTTATCCAAAAATGCCCCTGTTCGCTCTGGGGTATTTTGCCTTTAGGCTGATGGCTGGATCTTGCCATCCTGAATAGTATAAAATTCTGTTTGTTTTTCTATACCGTCAAAAATACTTCGATCGGTGCCTGTTAACCAGCATTGGCTTCCAAGGTCTGATAAAATCTCAAAAAGCCCTAATCGCCGATCTGTATCCAAGTGTGCTGCTACCTCGTCTAATAGCATGATAGGGGCTTGACCACGAAGCATTGATTGCAATTTTGCGTTTGCAATAATCAGTGCAATCAAGAGTGCTTTCTGTTCCCCAGTTGAGCAAAGCTCTGCGGGCATGTTTTTACTTTGGTGCGTTACAATTAAATCAGTTTTATGGACACCAATGCTTGCGCTTTTACCTAGGGCAATTTCTTGGGACCTTGCTGATTTCAATCGGTCTTTAAACGCTGTTTCGGCGTCTACTGCTGAATACCCATCAGCGAGAAGCCCCTCTACCCAGCCATCAATTGCAAGCGTTGCCACCGGGAACGGGCCATTTTCTTGTGAACTTAGCTGCCCAGCGAGTTGCCCCGCGAAGTCAAGCCGCTTGATCGCAACAGCAACGCCGTGTTCAGCCATCTTTGCTTCTAGTGCGGACAACCACGCGCTGTCTGCGCGACTTCCTTGTTCACTGATTAATTTATTGCGTTCACGCATTGTGCGCTCATAGGCCGATGTCTCACGGCTATGGTCTGGATAGAGCCCTAAAACCAGCCGGTCTAGAAAGCGTCGTCTACTGGATGGCCCTTCGATAAAAATCCGGTCCATCTGCGGTGTTAACCACAATATGCTCCAAAGGTCACCAAGCTGGTTACTGTTTTTTAGGATTTCACCATCTTGTTTTGCGATCCGTTTGTTATGCGCGTCGCTTTGATTGAAGGTGTTGGGGTCAAGGCCTGTCCCAATTTTTACAGTGTCATTTGATACAGAAACTTGCGCTGCAACCGCCCAAGGAGCTGAAGACCCGTGCCGCGTTATATCATTTAAGCTTGCTCTGCGCATCCCGCGGCCAGGCGAAAGGAAACTAATTGCTTCAAGCAGGTTGGTTTTGCCTGCGCCGTTGGGACCGGTCAACACTTTCAAAGGAAGCGAGGGGTCGGTACCAAGCTTTGCATGCCCGTATGAACGAAAGTTTGAAACTGTTAAATTTGAGACAGCAACACGCTTTTCGCTCACCTGTTGAATGGCACTAGACGCGATCATTCGGTAGGTTACTTTCAGAACAGAGAAAAAATATTTCTAATCTACTCGATGGCAAAGTAAGCCAACTTTATACACGCATTGGCATCAAGACATAGAGAACAGCTTCGTCCATCAAGTCCTTCAGAACAGTAGGTGCTGACGGATCTGCGAGCAATACCTGTACTGTTTCGCCCTCGATTTGTGCAAGAATGTCGAGTAAATAACGGCTATTGAAACCAATATCGAATTCATCAGCGCCGTAACTTGCACTTAGCTCTTCGCGTGCAGTACCGCTATCAGGACTGTTAACTGACAGGGTCAAAATATCTGCGCCGAGCGATAACTTTACAGAGCGTGTTTTATCAGAACTGATCGTTGACACACGGTCAACGGACTCTGCGAACAACCGACAATCCATTTCGAGCATTTTATCGTTACCTTGTGGGATAACGCGACTGTAATCCGGGAATGTGCCATCAATCAGTTTGGAAATGATCGTTGCACCTTCGAAGCTGAATCTGATTTTTGTGTCAGAGAGTGCAATATTTACGTTGCCTTCAATCTCATCCAAAAGCTTCCTTACTTCACCAACGGTTTTGCGTGGGATAATGATACCAGGCATCCCGCTCGCACCGTCTGGAACCTCTTGTTCAACTTGGGCTAGCCTATGACCATCAGTGGCAACAGCACGAAGTGATGAAGCGCCGTTTTGATCAGCGACATGCAGATAAATGCCGTTTAGATAGTAACGGGTTTCTTCTGTAGAAATTGCAAAACGTGCCTTATCAATAAGGCGTTTCAATTCCTCACTGGCAAGCGCAAACCGATGCGGAAGATCACCTTCGCTCATGATTGGGAAATCTTCTTTGTCTAGGCATGCTAAGGTGAAGCGTGAGCGGCCAGCAGTGACAACAAGGCGGTCACCGTCTTCAAGTTTCAGGTTGACCTCTGAACCATCAGGTAATTTTCTGGCAATATCGAAAAGCGTGTGTGCAGATACTGTTGTTGAACCCGGAACAGAAACGCTGGCAGCCGTGTTTTCAACAACTGATATGTCCAGGTCTGTTGCTGTTAGGGCAACACTGTCGCCTTCTGCTTCTATCATTACATTCGATAGGATCGGAATGGTGTTCCGTCGCTCAACAACCGATTGGACATGACCAAGAGTTTTCAAAAGAGCATTGCGTTCGATAGTAACTTGCATGTGGTTTTTCTTCTTCTTGTCAGGCTTTTCGCATCAATATTTTTAGGTATTTTGATGTTTGAAGTCGTTCATAAAAATCAAGGAGAATGACATTCAGGAACACCAAAATAGTCTTGGAAACACAATAGCGAATTTACCCATGAAACCAAATGAAAAAGAGCGGTTTTATAGTTTTTTTGTCAAATAATTATGATGATTTGCGCCCGAGTCGCAGGAAACGGTTTATCAGCCTAAAAATTTCCAGATTTTATGCTTCAAAAAGCCGTTTCAACCGCATGACATCCTCTTCGATTTGGTGGTCATCGAGCATTAATTCCTCGACCTTGCGAATACCGTGCATAACAGTGGTATGATCCCGACCGCCAAACCGCCTTCCAATTTCGGGCAAAGAGTTTTTGGTCATTTCTTTTGAGAGATACATAGCAATCTGCCGCGGGCGGACAATATTGCGGGCTCTTCGGTCTGATAGCATTTCGGCGAGTCTGATATTGTAATATTCAGCCACCTTTCGCTGAATCTCGTCAATTGTCACCTGTCGGTTGTTGGCCCTGATCAGGTCTTGCAAGACCTCGCGGGTCATATCCATAGTAATATGGCGGCCTACCAGTGTGGCATAGGCAATAACCCGGTTTAAAGCGCCTTCTAGCTCTCTAACATTGGACGTGATTTTGCCCGCTAAAAATTCAAGCACTTCGATTGGGATCACCAACTTTTCAGATGTGCCATTTGGGTTGGCGATTGATTTTTTGCGCGAAGCAGCATCCGCTTTTGACTGCAGAATACCCAATCGTAATTCATAATCTGTAGGATGAATGTCTGCGACTAATCCCCATCCAAGCCGTGATATAATTCGGTCTTGAATGCCCTCTAGGTCTGTTGGGGACCGATCAGCAGTAATGATCACCTGACACCTGTTATCAATCAGCGTGTTGAATGTATGGAAAAATTCTTCCTGTGTGCTGTCTTTGTTGGCGATGAATTGCACATCATCTATCATCAACAAATCCACGTTCCTGAACTTTTGTTTGAAAGCATGCGTGTCTTTGAAACGAAGCGCAGCAATAAATTCAAACATGAATTTTTCGGCGGATACATAGACGACTTTTTTACTGGGTTGGTTTTTGATGACTTCCCATGCAATGGCATGCATGAGATGGGTTTTACCAAGCCCCACACCCCCATGGAGAAAAAGGGGGTTAAAAGCCACTTCTTCGGCTTCAGTAATGCGCTTAGCGGCAGCGTAGGCAAGTTCGTTAGATTTGCCGACAACAAAGCTTTCGAATGTATAGCGTTCGTCTAGTGGGGAACCTTCAAAGCTCGTCTCAGATTTTTTCTCTACAGTGATTGCAGGTGTCATCACTGTTTCCTGAGGCTGTTGCGCTTGAATTGCACTGTTGGCACCGTCAGGAAGATAGATTGCAACATTCTGGATGTTGGGGTTGTCAGCGTTGAAATAGTCTTTCAGTCTGGGCGCATAATGGCTCTTGATCCAATCACGTACAAACCGTGTTGGTGCGACAAGCGATACAGTATCATTATTGATACCATTAAAGCCGACCTGTTCTAACCAGTTAGTGTACGCCTGTTGCCCAAATTCGCGTAAAAACTTTGTACATACCCGATCCCACTGTTCAGAAGAATTCATCACTGCTGCATTATCCGATGGCATTGCTTCCCCTTGTTGCTTGTGCCGAATAAACAT